>CANHPI010000312.1 GCA_947462425.1 Bacteroidota bacterium | reverse complement strand
TATCTTCAGACGGGGCAAGTTTATTAAAATTAAATAGGTAACCAAAACTTAAACCCACATAACTGCCAGATACCCAATATGTGCCTGTTGTAGCATGATTACTGTTTGGAAAATAAGAATATGTACCAACTACTGGGTTACTTAAAGATAAGTGAGCGTCTAAACTAATAAGTAAGCGTGTGACGTGCTTTATTTTTAGCTTATCAGTTACAGATAACGTAATATCTGGCGTTACCTGGCTTACGCTTCTTGTTTTTAAATTAAAGACAGTAATAGGTAAGCCTAATGTATCTCTAGAAGTGTATATATATCCGCTTCCATCTCTCCCTCCATATACATATTTCCTGAAAGCAATGCCCGCCCCAACGTAAATGTCATGTTTTTGTAATTCCACTATTTTAAGGTTATATGAAAGTGTAAACATATTGTATTTGAAAAATAAACCACTCCTCGATTTCCAAGGGTCGATATCATCAAAGGCTAGTTCAGGGTATTTGGCTACGGTAATACTTTCTGTTAAAAACTTATAAGTTGTCCACCCCCTTTGTATACCTATGCTAAGGTAACTATGACGTTTAATTTTAATGCTATAATTAATTCCATACTGTAAACTCATAGCGTTATAGTTATGCATACTTGTGGTGTAAGGTGCGTTAGGTGTGCTTACACCTTTTTGATTTAACGAGGGTGTAATATATATACACCATTCTTTAAAAGTATTTTGAGAAAATGATTGATTAGTGTAAATTAATATACCTAGGATGACACTATTTATTAGTTGGAAATTTTTCATGAGTAAAAGTGGTTATTAATGATTTTATAAAAAATACATCCGTAATTTACTATTGCAAATTACGGATGTATAGTTTTTTTTACCATAAAACCTTATTTATAGTAGAACCATAAGATGAAAACTGCCCTTTAACATCGAATTGCTGTATGCGAGAATGAACTGGTAACATTCTTTTAACTCGTAGTTTTTTTCTTCTTTTAGTTTTTACATTATAACTAAATGCTGATTTTACAATACAAGAGTCAAAATCATTAGTGTTTCCATCAACGAATACGGTACATTTAGTTGCATCTTTTCTCCACTTGCTAGAACTTCCTCTTTTCTTATATTTATAATTTTTAATTACTGCATAAGGCTCACTTCTGTTAATGGTATTTTTAAATGCTAGTTTCCAATAATATTTTGATGTAGATGTAGGATCTTCTTTTCCGGGAATGGACCAACGTTCGATACAATCAGTTGCAGCTGGTGCAGGATCTTTTGGTCGAGGTATTGTAAATATAATACGTGTTACATTAGCTGGTGGGTGTTTTAAGTCTTGTTTTAGAGCATTTAACGTATTACAGTCTCCATCGCTTATTTCATAAATAGTTCCATCATCTAAATAATGATAAATAATACCACCTATTTTAATATCTCCTTCTCTAGACAATAATGTATTTAATATATCATCATCTAAATCTGTATTATTTGGGTCAGTAGTTGGATCAAATGTGCCAAGTGCTAACCAAGCAGTTTCTTTTGTTTCTAATTCTTGTCTCATTGAGTGAAAACCATTATTAGTTTCAAAATCTCGAAGTGGTGCAACTTCATCAAATCCAATACTATCAACTAAATCTGCATACGCACTATCACTCAGTGAAGTATATAAGCTTTCAAATTGGTCGTTATAATCTTCATATTTTAATTCTAAACAATCATATGCCGCTTCAAATGCAATTTGGTCAGGAAACTCAAGCATTGTTCCTGAACAAGCCATAGCTACTGGGAAAGAACAATTTGAATATTCTCTGGCGTTAATTGTTGATTTGTCATAAGCATGATTTGAATCTTCTGTCGGATTGCAAACTTTTTGTTTACTGCAAGCAAAAATTGCAACAGCAGAAACTGCAACGATTAATGCTGCTTTTACATTTGTTTTTTTTATTTTCATAAATTATTTTTTATTGATTTAAATTCAAATGTAGTTTAATTTTTTACAATAAAACATTATACATATAGATATATATGTTATATATTCGTTAATTAAAATCACTTATCTAATAAAGTTAGTAAATTCCGTTTTGCCAGCACATTAGAAAGTGGGTTATCTAAAATTCATACTTAACTAATATAAAATTGTTATAATGGTAAGTGCAAAAATAACAGATGAGAAAAATGACTTTTAGTCAATAAAAATTACAGCGGTCTTTTTGAAAAATTATATAAAGCATATTCTGTTAAATAAATACTTAGGAGTTTTTAACTAGGAACCAAAGACAGTTTAACAAAGCTTTGTGATGATTTTGAAAGAAGCCTAAATATTGTATAATAGAAAATTGATAATACTTGCAATTAAACTAAACGTATAAAAAAAATTATAATGAGAGAAAAAATAACTAAAAATTTAAAAAAATGGAAGGAGAGTCTTTCTAAAGAAATAGAAATTAAAAACTTACTATTATTCGGAAGCTCAATATATAGAGATGGGGTATTATTCGACCCACTAATAAGTGATTTAGATTTAATCATAGTTATACCAAATAGTATTGATACCGCTATTAAAAGAAAAAACTGGCTAATAAAACTAAAAGAACATAAATCCCAATTAGAAAAAGACTTATTGTTCTTATTAGGGAAAAAAGAAACCGACAAAGAGATAGTTAGTATTGTCGCTATTAGTGAATTGGAATTAAATTATGATATTCATAAAAGCTGCACAAGGAATTTTTTTAGAACCAATGATTTTTATGATTGCAACACGGATACCATTATTAGTGGCGCCGAACTTTTGAATTATAGTGAATTAAAAAATGAATTAATTACTCAGGTTTTAGAAGCAGTTCAAAAGAAAAGAAATTTCTTTCTTAAAAATTCAGCGACAAAAGATTTAGACGAATTAAGTTGGACAGGGGATGATGTACTACCAAAAGAATTGGCGAGAGAATCCGCAAAAATATATGCTCAAGCAAATGGTATAACCGTAGCTGGCGACCAATTTAATTTATCTTATGGAAATGATTTTATGAAATCATTTTTACTTAAACACAAAGATAATGATAAGGAGTTTTTAGAGCTTTATAATTGGTTAGACTCAAGAACTGGGGGTAGAAGTTCTGTTGAAAATAAAAACAACTTATTGAGCGATAAACATCTCCTTTTTTATGAAATCCTTTTTGACTTAACATTAATTGAAATTCAGCTTTTCATTGTTAAACAGAAAGAAAATGATAATATAAACGATAAATTTATTGAAAACATAAAAACAACCGAAGAACATCGTGTTTTTTTAGAAAATTCCGAGTTGCTTACAAAAGCGCACTCTCATAAAGAAAAGGTAGTCTTAGATGATATTTTCATTTATCCTGAACTTGCAAAGTTTGACAATTATAGAGTATTTGAAAAGACCGAAGATTCAAAAATAATTATTGAGGAGTTCGTTTCTTATTCAAAAATAATTATTGCTGGAGAAGACCAGTCTGGAAAAACATCATTGTGTAAAAAGTTTTTTATTGAATTGCAAAAGCAAAAATTAATTCCTATTTATATCTGTGATAAATCAAATAACTATCTAGGAAGTATT
>CANHPI010000311.1 GCA_947462425.1 Bacteroidota bacterium | reverse complement strand
TTGCCGAAGAAAATTATGATATGGCTTTAAAAAATTTCTTAGAAGCTTATAAATTAGACTCAACTTCGGCAAATGTTAATTTTCAGATTGGTTTTTGCTATTTAAACACATCAACAAACAAAAGTTTAGCTGAAAATTATTTGGCAAGGTCAATTAAAGATGTTTCCAAAAATTACCAAAATGATAATCCAAATGAAAAATCCGCTTCTCCTTTAGCTTATTTTTATTATGGAAAAGCCCTTCATATTAATTATAAGTTTGACGAGGCAATGACTCAATATAATTTTTTTGAGACAAAATATGCTAAGAATAAAGAAGTAAAAGAAGAAGTTGTTTTTTATAAATCACACACCGAATTTGCAAAGGAGTTAGTGGCAAAACCAATTAATGTTAAGATAGAAAGTTTAGGCGATAGTATAAACAGTATTTATCCAGAATATAGTCCAATGCTAAATGCTGATGAAACAACATTAATATATACTACTCGAAGAAATACAGGAACAGGTGCTGAAATAATGCAGGATGGACAATATTACGAAGATATTGTTATTTCTTATAAGGATGTAAACAATAATTGGTCTTCCCCAAAATCAATTAGCCAAAACATTAATACAAATGGTCACGAAGCCTCCATAAATTTAACAGCGGATGGTCAAACACTAATTGTTTATAAAGATGATGGGGGTGATGGAAATATTTATTTTAGTAAATGGGATGGAAAGGATTGGACATCTATACAAAGTTTTGGCTCTGATATTAATTCTAAATATTGGGAATCACACGCTTGTTTGAGTGCCGATAATAACACTTTGTATTTTGTATCTGATCGTCCGGGTGGATATGGTGGTCGTGATATTTATCGATGTGTAAAATTACCTAATGGGTTATGGAGTAAAGCTTTAAATGTTGGTCCAACTATTAATACTAAATATGATGAAGATGGACCATTTATTTCTGCTGATGGAATTACTTTAAATTTCTCTTCAATAGGACATAAATCAATGGGAGGTTTTGATATTTTTGTTTCCATGATAGAGGATGACAAAAAATTCTCAGAGCCTATAAATATTGGTTATCCTATTAACACAACAGATGATGATGTGTTTTTTGTTACTTCTCCTGATGGCAAACGTGGGTATTTTTCTTCAGCAAAAGCCGGTGGACTTGGAGATAAAGATCTTTATAAAATGGCTATTCTAGATGCGAAAGAGAAACTTTTTGTATTATTAAAAGGTGCTATTATTCCTGCGGAAGGGGAAAAATTGCCAAATGATATTTTAATTACTGTTACTAATAAATCAACAGGAGAAATAATTGGAAATTATAGACCAAAACAAAATGGAACATTTACAACTGTTTTAACTCCTAATATTAATTATAATTTTTCATACATAATTAAAGGACAGGAATTTTACAATGAAGATGTTTTTGTATCAAACGACTCTGTTTACCAAGAGATTAAAAAAGAAATTAATTTAGATCCTATAAATTTATTAGGACTAGCTAAAGCTAAAGGAGTTATTTTGAATACTGTAGTTTTAAATAATGCAAAAGATAAACAACCGGTTTCTAATGCAAAAATTCTTTTAACGGTTAAAGGGGGCTCTGCCGTCAGTTTTGAAGTTAATCTAGACGGTAAAAAAGATGCCACACAGCTTGAGTATAACAAAACTTATTCAATTTCAGCAGAAATAAACGGAAAGAAAACTAAAGTAGTTTCGTTTAATACCATTGGGATAAAAGGAAGTAAATCTATTACTCAGGTACTATATTTAGATGATTCTGATTTAGCGGTTAATGGTGGCAATAATAGTAGCATAAACTATACGCCTAATGTAGCTTGTGGATCCCCAATTAAATACAAACATAATTTTTCTTATAATGAAAATAAAATTGATGAAGCAAATGATTGGGAGGTTTTAATAAACGCAATTGTCAGTAAAACAAAAGAATGTAATCCAACAGTGAAAATTATGTCAAGTGCTTCTCAGGTTCCAACTCGAGCTTACTCAAATAATAAAGGATTAGCTAAGTCGAGAGCAAACAAAATGGAAGAACAAATTAAAGCAGCAGTTGCTGATAAAGGAGGAGATTCCAAAAAAATAAAATTTGTGAAACTATCAGCAGTAAGAGGTCCTGTTTATGCAGCCGATTATAAAGACACGAAAAAATATGGACCTTTTCAATATGTTAAAGTAATTGCCAGATAATATTATAATTAGCATATAAAAAACACCGAGCTTTTTTAGTTCGGTGTTTTTGTTTTAATACCTTTGTAAACTATGCAAAAAGAATGGTTTTCATCTTGGTTTGATACTTCTTATTATCATACTTTATATAAACATAGAGATGACTATGAAGCATCTTTGTTTATAGATAACATTACAAATTATTTAAAACTTGATAAAGGTTCTATTTGCTGGGATTTGTGTTGTGGGAAAGGAAGGCATAGTTTGTATTTGAACAAAAAAGGTTTTCGGGTTATAGGTACAGATCTATCTGAACAAAGTATTTTTGAAGCAAATAAAAGTGCTAATGAAACTTTAGAATTTTATGAGCATGATATGCGTAAATTGTTTCGCACAAATTACTTTGATGTTGTTTTTAATTTATTTACAAGTTTTGGTTATTTTGAAAGGCGGCAGGATGATTTAAATGTATTTAGTTCAATTGCTAAATCTTTAAAACCAAACGGACTATTTGTTTTTGATTTTTTAAATGCAGATTATGTTAGAAGTTCTATGGTATCAGCCGATACTAAAATAATGGAAGGTATTACATTTCATATTTCTAAAATAATTGAAAATAACACCATAATCAAGAATATTGATTTTGAAGATAGCACCAAAAAATTTCATTTCGAAGAACGAGTAAAATTATTTGAGAAAACGTATTTCGAAAGCTTAGCAAATGATTGTAATTTACAAATTATAAATACTTTTGGGAATTACCAATTAGAAGAATTTAATCAAAAAAGTTCTCCACGATTAATATTAGTATTACAAAAAAAATGAATTTAGGATTACTTACATTATATTTAGCTTTACCTGTATTAATTATAGGAGCAGTATTTTTATCTCTTAAAATACAAGCAAAAAATTTGCGATTTTTGTTAGCATTTAGTGCTGCTTATCTTTTTGCAATTTCTGTTACCCATTTATTACCCGAATGCTATGAAAATAGTAATTATAAATTGGTTGGATTATTTATTTTAATTGGATTTTTTATTCAAATCGTTATTGAATTTTTTAGTGCAGGTATTGAACATGGTCATATTCACGCTCATTCAGATTCCTGTAAAAAACATTTACCGCTTGGCATGATTACAGGATTGTATTTACATTCTTTACTAGAAGGTTTACCAATCTACCAAAGTGGTATTATTGAATCTCATTACCAGACTGTTTTATCAACTCAACAATCGTTAGTTTTTGGAATTACAATTCATAATATACCAATTGCAATTGCGTTTGTTACTTTATTATTAGAACATAAGGCGTCTAAATTAAAAACCATATTATTATTGTTGGGATTTGCATTAATGGCTCCTCTGGGTTGTTTGATTAGCTATGTGTTAAATTCGATAGGTGTAAATAATTATGATGGAT
>CANHPI010000310.1 GCA_947462425.1 Bacteroidota bacterium | reverse complement strand
TCTCCTGCTTTAGCTGCCTTTGCTTTGTATGCTAATGAAAAAGAAACAACGATTAAAAAAAACGAAAGCGTGGCTAATACTTTATTTTTTTTCTTAAACCCAATTACAGCTAAAGGAATTGAAAGCACAACTAAAACTAATTTAGTAATTAGTAAATTATTTATCTCAGGCAATTGTGTCATTAAAAAAACACCCGTCGCCAAAAAGCCAAAACTTACTACCATTTCTGCAACTTTTGTTTTCTTTTTAAATTTTTCTAAAAGTTCATCTCTATCACTTAATAACAAAATTGTTTTTATTAAATAAATTAAAGTAAATAACACTACAAATAATGTGTGTGAATGAAGCATGCCTGTAGCCATAGTTTAGTTTTTAATGTAATTCAAAATTAACAAATAATCTTTAATTAAAAACCATAAACTAATTTTAATAAATGAGTGATAATGCTATATTTGTTATAATAAAAACCAACTTATGCATAAACTTCTTTTAATATTTTGCTCTGTATTAATAATTAGCCATAGTTTGAAAAGTCAAACCACTTTTCCAGTTAATGGGGCGCCAAATATAATTCATACCATGTATGCTTTTACAAATTGCACATTGCATATTGATGCCGACAATATAATTAATAACGCCACACTACTTATTCAGGACGGTGTGATAATTAAAGTTGCTGAGAAATTGGATTCACCGAAAGAAGCCATTTCAATAGATTTAAAAGGAAAACATATTTACCCTGCATTTATTGATTTATATAGCGATTACGGAATGCCCGAAGTAAAAAGAACTGATTATGCTGATGTGCCAAAAAAAGGTGCTTATGGCTGGAACCAAGCAATAAAAAGCGAATTGGAGGCTCACAAACTATTTCTACATAATCAACAAAAAGCTGATGAATTAAGAAAATTAGGCTTTGCGTCTGTCTTAACAGCTCAAAAAGATGGAATTGTGAGGGGATCAGGATCTTTAGTAAATCTGTGTAATGCTAAAGAAAACGAAAGTGTTATTGTGGATAAAGCTGCCGGATTTTACTCATTAAATAAAGGAACCTCGCCACAAGATTACCCCTCATCATTAATGGGCGCTGTTGCTTTATTAAGACAAACCTACTATGATGCCGATTGGTATAAAAACAATCAAACAAAAACCGAATACAATATCACGTTAGATGCGTTTAATAAATTAAAAGAATTACCCGCTATTTTTGAAGGAAACGACAAATACAATGATTTAAGAGGAAAAAAAATTTCAGATGAATTTAATGTAAGATACATTATTAAAGGTGGTGGCAATGAATACCAAAGATTATATGACATTCAAAATACCCTTTCAAAATATATCATTCCTGTAAATTTCCCAGAAGCTATTGACGTTGAAGATCCTTATGATGCAGAGCAAGCATCTTTAACAGATTTAAAACATTGGGAAATGGCTCCTTCCAATTTAGCGGCTCTAGAAAAAAATTACATTCAATTCTGTATTACCACTGCCGACTTAAAAGATAAATCATTATTCTTAAAAAATGTCAGAAAAGCAATTGCTTATGGTTTATCAGAAAAAACTGCATTAAGGGCGTTAACTTATAATCCGGCAAATTTTATAGGCGTTCAAGATAAAATTGGCAGTTTAAAGCAAGGTATGTTGGCTAACTTTTTCATTTGCTCTAAACCTATTTTTGAAGAAGATGCAATAATTTATGAAACCTGGAGCAAGGGTATAAAACACGCATACGATAATTTATCTCTTCCAAACATTGCAGGTACGTATGAATTAACGTATGGAGATTCTAAAAACAAAGTACTAATTTCAAAAGAGCAAGATAATTTATCCGGACTTATTTTTTTAAAAGACAGTATGAAGGCAAAAGCGAATGTTGTATTTAAAAACAACTTGATAACCGTTAGCTTTCCATATGATTCAACATTTACAATGCGTTTGTCAGGCAATTATAATGAATTGACGAAATCATTTTCCGGCTCAGGACAATATGCAGATGGCAGCTGGACCGACTTCACCTTAAATTATAAACCAACTTCCGATACAGTCATAACTAAAACTTCGGCCAAGTTAAAACCAGCCATTGATTGTGGCAAAGTGTTTTACCCATTTGGTGCATATGGCGAACCAGAACCTGCAACTACAGGATTAATAAAAGATTCGTGGGCTAAGTTTAAAAAACGTTATGACGCAATTTTGATAAAAAATGCTACAATCTGGACTAATGAATCCGATTCTATCTTAAAAGAGCAAGATATTTATATTGTGGATAGTAAAATTGTTCGTATTGCTCCAAACATTGATGCGCCTAAAAGTGCCTTCGCAAAAGTAATTGACGCAAAAGGCATGCACTTAACTCCTGGTATTATTGACGAACATTCTCACATTGCCTTGTTTAGTGTTAACGAAGGTGCAGATGTAAGTAGCGCAGAAGTAAGAATGGGAGATGTTATTAACCCTGACGATATAAATATTTATCGTCAATTAGCGGGTGGTGTTACAACAGCGCAATTATTGCATGGTTCTGCAAATCCTATTGGTGGACAAAGCTGTTTAATTAAATTAAGATGGGGAAAAAGCGCAGAAGAGTTTAAATACGAAAAAGCACCTGGCTTTATAAAATTTGCTTTAGGAGAAAATGTAAAACATTCTAATGGTTTAAATCCTGATCAAGTTAGATTTCCTCAAACGCGCATGGGAGTTGAACAATTGTATTATGATTATTTTACAAGAGCAACGGCATACAAAAAACAATTTGCAGATTTCACAAAACTTGCCCCAAAAGAAATAGAAAAAAATAAAATTACATCACCGCGAAAAGATTTAGATTTAGAAGCGCTTACTGAAATACTAGATGGTAATCGTTTTATAACTTGCCACAGTTATGTGCAAAGCGAAATAAACATGTTAATGCATGTAGCCGATAGTATGAAATTTAAAGTAAACACCTTTACTCATATTTTAGAAGGTTATAAATTAGCTGATAAAATGAAAGCGCATGGTGCGAATGCTTCTACATTTGCCGATTGGTGGGCTTATAAACTAGAAGTTATGGATGCTATTCCGCACAATGCAGCAATGCTTACAAAGGCAGGAGTAAATACGGCAATTAATTCTGATGATGCTGAAATGGGAAGACGATTAAATCAAGAAGCTGCGAAGTCAATTAAATATGGAGGATTGACGGAAATACAAGCGTTAAAATTAATTACTTTAAACCCTGCAAAAATGTTACACATTGATGATAAAGTGGGAAGTATTAAAGTAGGTAAAGTAGCAGATTTAGTTTTATGGTCGGATAACCCGTTAAGTATTTACACTAAAGTAAACACTACCATTATTGATGGGCAAATTTATTATGACAAAGATGAAGATGCTAAATTACGAGAAGACATCAAAAAAGAACGCGCTCGCGTTATTGCCAAATTAATTGTAGAGAAAAATAAGGGTGCTAAAGTAATTAAGCCGCAACCTAAAAAACAAAACCGCTTTCACTGCGATACCGAGGACAGTGGTTTGTAGTGCTTTTTTTTGTAATTATCACCAACAAAAATCTTTTATATCATTTGGACTAATAATTTGTGTGGTTGCCTCTGGATAAACATTTGAGAAGGC
>CANHPI010000309.1 GCA_947462425.1 Bacteroidota bacterium | reverse complement strand
TGATTTTGCATGCACTCAAAAAGTTTGGTTGTTTGCAGAATTATGGCCCAAAATATTATTTTTTAAATTTCCTTATCAAGTGAAATCTTCTTGATTGTCAAAAACGCAGTAATTAAAAATGGAATCGTTGATATTAGTATATTATATCTGAAAGAAATAATCCCTATTAAAGCAATAAAACCAATTAATAAGCCTAAACTTATTATGCCAATATAAGTGAGTTTTTTATCTGGATACTTTTGAAAAATATTTATTACTAATAAAATTTGTCCTAAAAAAGGTATAATTATAAATGGATGAAAAATAATTGACTTTTTCATGAAAATCTCTGAAATTATTTGATACTCAATTTCAAATAAAAAAAATCTTTTATCAGGACCCCATTCTAAAAACCCCCAAAAGGAAGAGATTAATAATATAAGAAGTAGGATTTTTAATTTCATCTTCTTTATATAATATGCTAGCATTAGAATAAAATCATTAGTGTAATTTTTGCATTCATATTACAGGTCCAACTGATTCATAAGGCTAGTGATGCATAGTTGATGTTTCTTTTTTCTGTGAAGGTTTTTGTTGATCAAAAAACAACATTTTTATCGCAATAAAAATCATTAGACAAGCAAATATTTTTCTGACAATTTGTTGATTTATATTTAATGAAATTTTACTCCCTAAAAAGCTGCCAAGAACAAAACCAATAGCTAATAAAATTACTATTTTAAAATCTACATGCCCTTCTTTATAATACTGTATAACACCTAAGATGCCTACAGGAAACATAATCAAAGCCAAAGAAGTGCCTTGTGCATCCAATTGAGAAAACCCTAGAAAAAAGACTAAAGCCGGAACTAGAATTATGCCTCCACCTACACCAACTAAACCTCCTAAAATACCTGTAAGTAATCCAATAATCAATAGTATGATAATTGTTTGTGTATCCATTTTGTATTTTTTATTAGAGTTCACTTTTAATAATACTTTTTTGAGCGATTTTTTAGAAGTACAATTATAGGTTTTTTAATTAAGATTTAGTTCGCTATTTTGAATCCAATATAAGCAGCAATAATACTAATAAAAACACTAGTTAATATTAATAATAAGGAAAATCCAAATTTACCTTGCTGAATTAATTGTAGATTTTCAATGCTAAAACTTGAAAAGGTGGTAAAGCCTCCACATACACCTGTTGCTAAAAATAATTTCCATTGATTATTAATACCATGCTTCAAGTTTAGGGCTATTATGATTCCAATAATAAAACTACCAATGACATTAATTAATAAAGTTACCGGATAGCTTTCTTGTGATTTAATTATTTGGTAAAAAAGAAATCTGATAATCGTACCTATAAATCCACCTATCCCAACTATAATAATATTTTTTAGCATAATTAATCTATTGGTAAGTTTCCCTCATAAGTATATTTGAAATCAACTAACCAGATTTTATCCTTTCTTATAATTTTGATTTCCATTGGCTTTTTTATAAAATCATTTGAGTAGTTGATTATTGTAGTGGAATCGTCATAATCTAAGTATTTATTGATTTGGTATGAAGCCGAATTATACCCTTGCTTTTTATCATCAGGTATGCGTTGGTAATATGCTTTGTATGCTTCAAATAATTGTTGATTTATACTGTCCTTCAACAACAGACTTTCTGCTGTTTCAAAATCACCGGTTAAACTTGCTTTAATAAAGTTGCTGCCAGTTTCAATAGCAGTAGAGGGTCTTTCTGTGCGGTTATTATTACAACTAACGAAAAACACAACTACAATAAGAAGCTTATATATTTTATTCATAAAAAATAAGTGGTACTAAAATAAATGTAATGATTTATTTATGGAAGTTTGTTATGGCTTGATTCTTTTTCTTTTGTCAATCTCTCGTCATCCTTATTATAGGCCTTAATGATTGCTTTTACTAATTTATGTCTTACAACATCCTCTTCATCTAATTCGATGTAAGATATACCATCTATATTTTTAAGTACTCTTGCTGCTCTAAACAAACCGCTTTGCTGATTCTTAGGCAAATCAATTTGTGTTGGATCTCCCGTTATAATTGCTTTTGCATTTGGTCCAATACGCGTTAAAAACATTTTGATTTGTAAATCATTTGTGTTTTGAGCCTCATCAAGAATTATAAATGCATTATCTAACGTTCTGCCACGCATATACGCTAGTGGTGCAATTTCAATTGTTCTTGTACTCATATAATAACCCAATTTATCTGCAGGTATCATATCATCCAGCGCATCATATAATGGCCTTAAATAGGGATCAATTTTTTCTTTTAAATCTCCGGGTAAAAAGCCAAGACTTTCACCGGCTTCAACTGCTGGCCTTGTTAAAATAATTTTCTTTACTAGTTTATTTTTTAATGCTCTAACGGCTAATGCAACTGCAGTGTAAGTTTTACCGGTTCCGGCAGGTCCAATTGCAAATACAATATCGTTTTTATCGCATGCATTTACCATCAATTTCTGATTGGCTGTTCTTGCCCTTACCGTTTTACCATTAGGGCCAAAAACTAATACATCGTTTGGATTTCGATCAATAAAATTATCAATTGACTTTTCATCATCACCTCCCAATATTTGCTCTAAATAGTTCTCACTCATATTTCCATTTCTCTCCAAATATTGAATCAATAATCCAATTTTTTCATTGGCATTTTCCACTTGGTCGGACGCGCCACTCAATTTTATCTGAGTGCCCCTTCCAAGTATTTTTAATAGAGGAAATCTTTTCTTTAGGATATCTAATTTACCATTATTGATACCAAAAAATTCAATGGGGTTTACTGTTTCTAGATTGATAATTTTTTCAGTCAAGGATTAAAGTTTAATAGATTTATAAAGTAGATTAAAATTGAAAAACAAAACCGACTCTCTCAAATTTAATTCATTAGGTTTGTTTTTTAAAAGATATTATTACACACAATCCATAATTTTTTGTGGAAAAGAAAATAGAGAATCCAATATTTTCAAAATTAAAAACGGGAAATCAATTTTACATTTAATAACCTTGGGGTTAATTTATTAGGAAGGGCAAAAATGTTATTGGCAAAGTCTTTTATTAACTGATATGAAATTGTATTTGCTTTGTCGATAATATTAAACACCTCAAAGCTTGCCCAAATATTATCTATATTTCTAAATGGGTCATGGCTTCTTCTGGATGTCTTTTCTTTTAATAATCTTGCACTGAAGCCAATATCAGCTCTAATATATGGATCAATGGTAAGCCCATTTCTATATTTTACACTATTGGGAATATTGTAAGGCATGTTGCTTCCATATAGTAGATTAACATGTACTTTAAAGTTTTTATTAGTTGCTAAATAATCCTGTAAAAATAATCCTACTGTTATCATTCGATCACTAGGTCTTCTTAAATAGCCAATTGAATGTACAACACTGTCTTTTATAATTTGATCTGCTGTGGTTGATGTGATAGTTGCTCCAGATGCGTTTTTATATTCAGTATAATAATCATTATCTAGATTTTCTTTGGTAGACATTAATCCTACACTAATCCAGCTTTCTGCATCTTTAATTAATTCACTAAACAACCTAACCTCTAATCCAGTAGCATAGGCTTTTGCATTATTATTCCCAAGGTATTTTATTTTTACATTATCAAT
>CANHPI010000308.1 GCA_947462425.1 Bacteroidota bacterium | reverse complement strand
TAATCTCAGACTCTTGCTCATTGCAAAGTCCTGCAATAAAATTACCGGTAGAATTAATGCAGGTAACCATTAAAAAAAATTATTTAGTTCAATTTATAATACATGCTGAAAAAAAATATCTAAAAATTATAGTTCGTGATAATTTAGGATTCGGAAAAAAGGGGTCATTATTACTGCTATCCAACAAAAAACAGATTTACATAAAAACAATTGAACTAAAAAATATAGATAAAACATCTGCTTATTTTCTATTGTCTTTAGATGACAATAATTATTTAGATACCATAAAAGAACTAGGTATTTCAAATATTATTTTTTGTGAAAATGCAGAGTTTGAAATTCCTAAAACAGATTCAGAACAAATAAAAAAAGCGGCTAATTGTTTCTCTGCGTTAGTAAAGGATAACATTAAGCCGCTTTCAAAAAAACCTTAAAACTTCTTAGCTATAGTTATAAGGTCAACTTCTCAAATAAAAATAAAAAACTTAAAATTTTAAATTAAGACCTAACATAAAATTTGTAGGGGCCGCAGGAGCTAAATAATTAGCTTTAATTAATTTATCATCTAAGTAATAACTATAGTTATAACCATTGGTTTCATATTTAGTATTCGATAAATTATAAACTACAGCAATCAAGTTTATTTCTTGAATCAACTTTGTTTTAATCATATAATTTACTCTTAAATCGGTAACTAAATAATCATCAATTGCTCTTTCATTATCAGAAGTATTATCTAAATATTGCTTACCAACATATTTATTTAAAAAAGAAATTTCTAAATTTTTAATTGGTTTAAAAATAAAATTTGCACCTGCTATTATATTTGGAGAAAAGGAAATATCTGTATTTGTATATTTAACTTTATACTGTGTAAATACAGAATAATCTACATTACTACTATCAATATATTCGGTATAATTATTTACTTTATTTTGAGACAAAGTTACATTTCCATTAAAAGTAAAATACTTGGTGATTTTGGCATTTAATTCAACCTCAACTCCTCTTCTATAACTATAATCAACGTTTACACGATTATAAGCACCCACATCATTAATTTGACCATTCAATACTAATTGATTTTTATATTGCATGTCGTAATAATTAACACCAATACTTACATTTTTTAATCTGTGAGTAACACCTATTTCTAAATCATTTAACTGTTCTGATTTTGGACGACTTAATTTACTTGACTGAACAAAATCATCTCTGTTAGGTTCTTTATTTGCAATGCCATAACTAGCGTACACATTTGTATTTTTAGTTAGCAAATAATTTATCCCCACTTTAGGATTAAAAAATCCATAAGATGTATATACTTGTTTCTTTTCGGTTAAAGATGTATCAAAACCTAGGAAATCGTAATTCACATTGCGATATTGTAAATCAACAAAAGCGGTTAATTTATCTGTTGGACGAAAGGTAGTTTTTAAATATAAATTCGCATCATATTTGTTAGCTTGATTGTTATAATACATAGGTTTAAAATCTTTTGGGTTGCTGTATTGCGCCCAAATAACTTCGCCAAAATGTTTCCCAAAATAAGTACTATAACCACCACCTAATACAAAATTTAATGAGGAATTTGGCTTATAATTAATATTAGTAATAACTCCCGTAAAATCATTATCCAACCAACGCTGTCTGATTAAATCAGTAGATGATATTGTGGTATTACTATCTACTATAACCTCTGGCATGTTATAATCTGTTAATAATTCGCCTGGTTTATATTGCTCATAATAGCCTTTTCCTTTAGTGTAATGACCTGTTACATTCACATTTAATTTATTATTAAACGAATGAATAAAATGTAATTGATAATTATCTTGGCGGTAATTATCGGTTTCGTTATTGTAATATTTAATATTTCCGTTAGCATCCGTATACATGCCACTTGGATTAAATGTTCGGTTACCATTATTTAAACTATCTGCTGGTACATAATACCAAGCTTGATAGGTTTTTTCCCAACCGCTAAACATGATTGCTTTTACAACTGATTTCTTTCCATAATATCCACCCGAAACATAAAATGAATTTAGTTTAGAGGATGCTCTATCTATATAACCATCACTATTAATGCGCGAAGCCCGAGCATCAAAAGTAAAATGATTATTAATTAAACCAGTTCCTGCAGTGATGGTATTTTTTATAGTATTAAACGAACCAACACTATTATTAATTTCAGCATAGGCCTTTTCATTTAATTGGTTTGTTTGCATATTAATACTAGCGCCAAAAGCACCTGCTCCATTAGCCGAAGTACCAACCCCACGTTGTACTTGTAAATTATTTGTTGATGATAAAATGTCTGCCATGTTTACAAAAAATGTTCCCTGGCTTTCAGCATCATTAATAGGCACACCATTAACTGTTACATTAATACGAGTTCCATCTGTTCCTCTTATGCGTAAACCAGTATAACCTACGCCATTTCCCGCATCGGAATTAATTACAACTGAAGCCATAGAGTTTAACGCATAAGGCAGATCTTGTCCAACGTTTTGTTTTTTAATATCCTCTCCGCTTAAATTAGAATAAGCAAAAGCAGAAGTGTTATCTACACGTGTTGCATTTACAACAACTTCATCAAGTGATTTATTCTCTTGAGTCATTGTAATTTCAATTGTCTTCAAGTCTTTAACCTCTAATGAATCTTCTCTTACTTTATAACCAACGCATTTTGTAACTAATACATATTTGCCAGGTTTTAAGTTTATAAACTCAAATAATCCATCAGCATTTGATTGCGTTGATAAGAAAGTGTTTTTAATTCCTACTACCGAAAATGGGATTGGTTTTTTGTCGGGATCTGATACAAATCCACTCAGTTTTGATTGCGCTTGCAAGCTATACGAGCAAGACATGAACAAGGCTAAAGCCATTGCTTTTTGGATTGTTTTAAAGTTCATTTTTACACTTTTTATTTATTGTTAAAATAACATCGCAAGGGGATGCGACATCTTTGTTAACTGTTTCCCTACGCAGGCATTACCCTGATCAGGTGCATACACTTAAACGTTTGGCGTTTTTGTGTAATGGGTATAATCTCAGCTTTAAATAATAATTCAGTTAAAGCACCCCTAAAAGATTTATGGCAAATGTAATTATTTTTTGAAAAAGAATTAGGAAAAATCTACATAAAAAAAATCACGATTAACTTAATTAATCGTGATTTTTTTACTTAACAGTTAATCTCTATTTAAAAAATTCAATGACTTATTTAGTAATTATGACTTTACCTTTTAAGATTTTGTCATCAGTTTTTATTTGATAAAAATAAGTTCCAATTGGTAATTGACTTACATCAGCAGTTATATGATTTAATCCAACACTTACATTATTACGAACGATATTTTTAACAGTTTGCCCTAAGGTATTTGATAAAACAATTTCAATGTTTTGTGTTTTATTAGTATTGATTATAAAGTTTAAATCATTATTAGCAGGATTAGGATATACTGAAGCATTTATTTCATTTTCACTACTAGATTTTATAGCCGTAACAATAGGCGGATTATAATGAACTTGAGCGCTATCGGCACTCTTTTTTATATCTATTAAATCATCTCCTGCAATAAGTGCAAATGCAACCTTTACGCTATCACCACTATTTATAGTAAACGGTCCTGAACTCAT
>CANHPI010000307.1 GCA_947462425.1 Bacteroidota bacterium | reverse complement strand
TACTTTGACAATTAATAGCTAAAACACTTATTCCTCCTAATACTAATTTTTTAATATTTTTCATCGGTTTATGTTTGATTTGATGGGGCAAATTTATCGGCTTAATCTTCATTTAACACTAGGTTAAAACATTGGTAACATTTGTTTAACTTTCTTAACATTTAGTTAATATTGTAAATTATTGATTTTCAAGTTTTTTTAATTTTAAGTCTTTTAGGAAATTAAAATCAATTTAACATTTAATATTAAAGTTATTAATGTTGAATATGATTAAGTGTTTGTTAATCAGAGTTTTTAAATGTTTGTTTTGACTAAGTATTTCTTCAAGGTTAACTTTATGTTAAGAAGTTGAAGTGTTTATTTTGTGGGTGAAATTTAATAGTACATTTGGCCAAAATTTAAACCAAATAAGTATGTCTATTTTAAAATTCTTTTTACCAAAAGATAAAGTGTTTTTTTCACTTTTTGAGCAAGCAAGTGCCAACCTTGAATCGCTAGCAGGAAAATTAGTTGAAGTAGTAAATGAAGCTGATTTCAATAAGAGAGCAGCAATCATAAAAACGATGAAAGATTTAGAAAACGAAAATGATAAACTAACTCATAATATTTTCGTTGAATTAGGTAAAAACTTCATAACTCCATTTGATAGAGAAGATATTCACAGTTTAGCTACTGCGTTAGATGATATCGCTGATTATATGTATGCTGCTGGTAAGAAAATAAATTTTCATAAAGTTGATCCAACTAATGACCAAGGGATTAAGAAAATGGCAGATGCAATTAAAGAATCAGTTTTATCTGTAAACAGCGCTGTTATTGAATTACGTAACTTGAAAAACATTCAAAAAGTTGTTGAATGCGTTATTAAAATTAATGGTATCGAAAACCAAGTTGATGATATATTTGATATGAGTATCGAAAACTTATTTGATAATGAACCAGATGTTAAAACATTAATCAAAAAGAGAGAAATCTATCAATTAATGGAGGAAATTACTGATAAGTGTGAAGATGCTGGGAATGTAATGGAATCTATTGTTGTTAAATACGCTTAATTAGTTATTTACTAAACTTATAAAACATATTTTATGTTTACATTATTATTAATTGTTATAACAATAGCATTGTTGTTTGACTTGGTAAATGGTTTCCATGATGCTGCAAACTCAATTGCGACTGTAGTATCTACAAAAGTACTAACTCCTTTTCAAGCTGTGCTTTGGGCAGCGGCCTTTAACGTTCTTGCTTTCTGGGTTTTTGATATGAGTGTTGGAAATACTGTTGCAAAAACGGTTGACAGTGGAGCAATAGATTTATGGGTTATTTTAGCAGGTTTATTAGCTGCTACTACTTGGAATCTATTTACTTGGTGGTTAGGAATTCCATCATCTTCATCACATACACTAATCGGAGGTTTTGCTGGTGCTGCGATAGCTCATGCAGGTTTCGATGTAGTAGCAATGGATGAAATATTACCTGTTATCTTATTCATTTTCTTAGCGCCATTAATTGGTGGTGTGATAGCTTTTGTTATTGCAATGGTTACAATGAGTAGAAGGTTTGTATTGAAGTTTTTTGTAATTATTGGAGGGTGTTTAGGTCTTTATTTCTTGATGGATTATATGGTCGAGTATATGGATATGAAGCCAATTATGATGTACATCGTTCTAGTAATGTTAGGGATTTTTGTTCTTGCTTATATTTACTATATGATAGTGCACGGTAAAAAGCAGACTGCAATCAAAGAGTCTAATATGTATAAAAAACTACAATTGCTTTCATCTGCTGCTTTTTCGTTAGGGCATGGAGGTGCTGATTCTCAAAAAGTAATGGGTATCATATGTGCTGCATTAATGGTTTATGGGAATATGGGAAGAGATGGTAAATTACAAGATCCTATTTCTGAACATTTCCAGATTTCTGAACTGATGCAGTTGGAATATAAAAATGAGGAAGGTAAAAAAGAAAAATTCAAGCCAGAATTAGGTGTGATGGATTCGATTACTTATTATGCAGAAGGTGATAATTTAATTGATATTAAAACGCAAGAAGTTATTTTTGAAGATGAGAAGTTGAATGAAAAATATACTGCGGCTTCTTTGTTTTCTTCTTTTGAAAAAGCAGATGAAGGTTTAGAAAAACTGCATGTTTATACTAAAGGGGATGATATTTATGATGCTTCAAACGACCAATTAATTTTCCATAAAAAGGAGTTAAACGAAAAGTATGTAAATGCTGGAATGTTTGCAAGTTATATTGAAAAGGGAGAATTAAAAGATGGATTAAAAATTAAAACAAAAGTAAATTCTGACTCTATGCCTTTCTGGATTTCGTTCGGTTGTTATTTAATGATTGGTATTGGTACTTTGTTTGGTGGTTGGAAAATCGTTAAAACAATGGGTTCTAAAATCACAAAAGTAACGCCATTAGAGGGTGTATGTGCTGAAACTGCAGGTGCTTTGACTTTATTTACTGTGAGTCAAATGGGTATTCCTGTTTCTACTACACATACGATAACAGGATCCATTATTGGTGTAGGAGCAACCAAACGTTTAAGTGCGGTTAGATGGGGTGTGACAATTAATTTATTGTGGGCATGGGTGTTGACCATTCCAGTAAGTGCATTGTTTGCTGCTATCTTTTATTACATTATTTGTTTGTTTAAATAATATTAGATAACTATATTGAAGAGGCTGTTTCGGAAGAAACAGCCTCTTTTTATTTTACCTAAACATTACTACAATATTATCAATCTATTATATTTTACTCTTTAAGTCGAGTGCTTTTGATCTCTATGTATTTTTAGATAAAAAAGAAAAATGGCATTACTTGTATTTAAAATTTTTAAATCACAAAACAAAAGTTTATATGGTTCATTTAATGATGTAAGTAGCTGTCTTAAAGAAATTTTAGATAAAACACAGCTCATCAGTTCTGAAAATGATTACGGAGTTAGGTTAAAAATTTGTAATGATCTAGTAAAAATAAATAAGGAAAATAAACATAAACTACATCAAGTCGCTTTACATTTAGGCTCAAGTTATATAACTCCATTTGATAGGGAAGATATTTTCAAATTAATTGAAAGTGTTAACGATATATCTAGTACACTTTTGATTTATTCAAAAAGAGTTAACTTGTTCTATGAACGCGCTCAATTAGTAGATAAAAATATTATAGCAATTACAGATTTGACAGTGAGTTGTCTCAGTCAAATTTGTAATGCATTGAAAAATTTACAGAAATTTAAAAAGGATCAAAAAGTATTAATTATCACTATCAACAACATAAATGAGTTGAGTAAAGAATTTAAAAATGTTTATTATTACCTAACGAATGAACTTTTTGAAGATGAAGCAGATATAAAGAGGTTGATTATTGTTCAGGAAATTTATGCTGTCCTTGAAAAAATAGATGTGAAATGCAATAATTTTTCTTTTCTTTTGGAGTCATTGGTTATAAAATATAGTTAGTGAAAGCTATTTACTTCCACTTAAACGTATTCAAAAACCGTTTGATATCCACTTTTAAATAATCCAAACTTGGTTTGATTGAGTCATAATTAGGTCTCGCATTCATATACACAACACCACTCACAAAACGATTTGTTGAGTCGGTTAGGTAAAATTGAAAAGGAGAAGCAACATCGCCTTGTAAT
>CANHPI010000306.1 GCA_947462425.1 Bacteroidota bacterium | reverse complement strand
TTTTTTAAAAACTTAAAGTTTTTGCCAATGTAACGTGCATTGTCTCCCAATTGTTCTTCAATACGCAATAATTGATTATACTTAGCAATCCGATCGCTACGCGAAGCTGAACCGGTTTTAATTTGTCCGCAACTTAAAGCTACAGCTAAATCCGCAATAGTGGTATCTTCAGTTTCTCCGCTGCGGTGACTCATAACAGATGTGTAACTGTTTGTTTGCGCTAACTGAACAGCATTAATAGTTTCAGTTAAGGTTCCAATTTGATTTACTTTTACTAATATCGAATTAGCAACTCCCATGTCAATTCCTTTTTGTAAAAAGTTAACGTTGGTAACAAATAAATCATCACCTACTAATTGTGTAGTTGCTCCTAATTTGTCTGTCATTAATTTCCATCCATTCCAATCTTCTTCAGCAAAGCCATCTTCAATTGAAATGATAGGGTATTTTTTTCTCCAGTCTGCCCAAAAATCAACCATTTGCTCAGATGTTAATTTATCTCCTGTCGATTTTTTAAAATGGTAAACTTTTTCTTCTGTATTGTAAAACTCTGAAGCGGCTGCATCCATAGCAATAAAAATATCTTCTCCAGCTTTATAACCAGCTTTATCGATCGCTTGCATTACTGCCTTAATAGCTTCTTCGTTATTTTTAAAGTTTGGAGCAAAGCCACCTTCATCACCAACATTAGTAGCTAAGCCTTGTGATTTTAAAACAGCTTTTAAATGATGGAAAATTTCTGTACCCATTCTTAAGCCTTCGCTAAAACTTTCAGCTCCAACTGGCATAATCATAAATTCTTGAAAATCAATTCCGTTATCTGCATGAGAACCTCCATTTAAAATATTCATCATAGGAATAGGAAGTATGTTTGCATTAACTCCTCCAACATAACGATATAATGGTTGTCTGCATTCTTCAGAAGCAGCTCTAGCAACAGCTAAAGAAACTCCTAAAATAGCATTTGCTCCTAAATTTGCTTTATTTGGACTGCCATCCAATTCAATCATTGCTGCATCAATCGCGCTTTGATCAAATATGTACATGCCTTTTAATTTTTCAGCAATTGAGGTATTGACATTGTTTATTGCCTTTAAAACACCTTTTCCTAAATATTGTGTTTTATCATTGTCACGAAGTTCAACCGCTTCATGCATTCCTGTTGAAGCTCCAGATGGAACTGCTGCTCTTCCTAAAATACCTTGATCGGTTACTACATCAACCTCAATGGTTGGATTTCCTCTTGAATCTAAAATTTGACGTGCTACAATGGTGTGAATAAATGACATAAAATGTGTTTAAAAAAGGTTAACGATGCGTAAAATTAAATAAAGTTTTAGTACAATGAAAAATAAAATATTAAGAGTAATGAACGATTTATTAATGGCGTTTATCTATGCCCCAAAGCAGTTTATTGCGAAGGGTTTCAAAAAAATGTTGTCCTTCTAAATTTATCATATTAAATTTAAAATCGGCTTTCTTTATTTGTAAATCAGATTGGTTTTTTATGGTTTGTGAACGAGAATCTAAAGAAACATTAAAACTATCACTTCTTCCACTTACTTTAAAACTCAATGTTTTATTGTTTGAAATAACCACTGGTCTTACATTTAAATTATGAGGAGCTATTGGTGTAATAATAAAATTATCAGAATCAGGCATCATAATTGGTCCGCCACAACTTAAAGAGTAGGCTGTAGAACCTGTTGGTGTTGATACAATTAAGCCATCAGCAAAATAGGAATTTAAAAAAACGCCATCTACATAAGTGTCAATATTTATCATGGCACTCGATTCTTTTTTATGAATGGTAAATTCATTGAGCGCATAATTAACCTCATTAAAACAGGTTGTTTTGTCTAATTCAATTAATTCTCTTTTATCTAATGTAAATTTTTCTTTTATTAAAAGTTGAATCGCTTTAATGAAATCTTCTTTATAAACAGTTGCTAAAAATCCCAACCTACCAGTATTTACGCCTAATACAGGAATTCCTGATCTACGAACATATTCAAGGGTTTCGAGCATTGTGCCATCCCCTCCCAACGAAATAACATAATCTGCCTGTGCAATAAGTTCTTCCGAATTATGATAAGTATCTACTGCAAGTGGCTTTTGTAAAGATGAATTTAAAAAATCTAAATAAGCTTTAAAAACAGTAACCTTAAAATTTTCTTTAGAGGACAATACTATTAATTGCTCTAAATATTCAGTGTTATTATCACTTGTATTTCTTGCATATACAGCTATTGTCATAACTTTTTAAGAAATCTAAATATTGAGAAAATGTAAAAATTCATCTAATTTATCTTTCATGCCATTTTCAAAATCACTGTTTTGAAAGGATGCTTTTACAACATAATTGTATCGATAAAAGGTTTGTAATATGCGAGATATGTCTTCTTTATTTATTTTGATGGTTACTTCCATCTTTGTGCTATCAGGAATTGAAGAAACATGTGCACTTAAAATTTTAGCATCGTTTCCTTCAATAATACTGGATATTTGAGTCAATGAATAATCTGCTTGATTTACTTCCAAAACAATTACTCCCCCCAAGTTTTGCACCGAGGCCATCGTTGAAATATTTTGCAATAAGCCTTTTAATGTAATGCATCCTTTGTATTGCTCCTTGTCATCTAATACGGGTATAAGTGTTAAATTAAACGACATCATTAACTTTAATAAATCATATGTATGCTGGTAATTATGAATTATAGGTTTTAGTAATGGAGTTTTTAGGTTGTCTATTTTTTCTTCAGGATTATTGTAGTCTATTAAATCATGCTCCGTCACTAATCCAATTAACTCTCTATCTTTTACAACAGCTAAATGAGATACTTTGAACTGTTCCATCCAATCTAAAGCCATTTCAACTGTGTCAGTAGATTTTAAAGGAGGAATTTCGTCTGTTATTAAATCGGCAACAAGCATAAGCAAAAGTACTATTTTATATTTAAAAAGGGTATGTAAAAGAAATTGTTTTGGTAGTGATTTTTAGAAAGTTTTTGTTTTAAAAACTATATATTTGACTCAAATTTTTTTATGATTTCTTTTGATAATACCGAAAATGCTTTTAAATCAAAATCTAATAGTGACTTAAATCGTTCCTATTGGTTATTTAAAATGGTGAGTAATCCAGCATTAGTAAATTTTGGCGCAAAATTAGCTCCATTAGGTTTAACCATTGGATTTAAGGGATTAATAAAAAATACCATTTTTAAACAATTTGTAGGTGGCGAAACTATAAATGAATGTGATATAACAATTGCAGAACTTGGAAAATATAATATTGGAACTATTTTAGATTATAGCGTTGAAGGTAAAGAAAGCGAAGCTGATTTTGATGCTTGTTGTAGGGAGACAATTGAAACCATACATAAGGCTAAAGGTAATAAACATATTCCTTTTTCTGTTTTTAAAGTAACCGGCTTAGCTAGATTTGCATTATTAGAAAAAGTGAGTTCAGGAGAAAAATTATCTGACTTAGAAAATAACGAGTACGAAAAAGTGAAACAACGCGTTTACTTAATTTGTAAGGAAGCTCACGTATCAAACCAAGCCTTATTTATTGATGCTGAGGAAAGTTGGATTCAACCAGCTATTGATGCTTTAGCAGATGAAAATATGTTGGTGTTTAATAAAGAAAAAGCAATTGTTTACAACACCTTTCAGTTATACA
>CANHPI010000305.1 GCA_947462425.1 Bacteroidota bacterium | reverse complement strand
TCATTACCTGTACTTAGCAACATATCTCCTCTACCAATTAATTGTTCTGCACCCCCAGCATCTAAAATTGTGCGCGAATCAATTTTACTTGTTACACGAAATGCAATACGAGCAGGGAAATTAGCTTTAATAGTTCCTGTAATAATATTTACCGATGGACGCTGAGTAGCAATAATTAAATGAATTCCAATAGCACGAGCCAATTGAGCTAAACGGGCAATAGGTGTTTCCACTTCTTTACCGGCAGTCATAATTAAATCGGCAAACTCATCAACTACCAATACAATGTACGGTAAATATTTATGTCCCTCGTTAGGATTTAATTTGCGATTAATAAACTTAACGTTGTACTCTTTAATATTTCTTACTTGGGCATCTTGTAACAACGCATAACGGTTGTCCATTTCAATACATAAACTATTTAATGTATGAATTACCTTTGTGTTATCTGTAATAATTGCATCTTCGGAGTTTGGAAGTTTTGCTAAAAAGTGACGCTCAATTTTATTGAATAGAGTTAATTCTACTTTTTTAGGATCTACTAACACAAACTTAATTTGCGCCGGATGTTTTTTGTAAAGTAACGAAACTAAAATTGCATTTAATCCAACAGACTTACCCTGACCAGTAGCACCTGCCATTAACAAGTGAGGCATTTTTGCTAAATCGGCAATAAAAATTTCATTATTAATTGTTTTACCTAAAGCAATTGGCAAATCATGTGTTGTGTTTTGAAATTTATCTGACGCAATAATATTTCGCATCGGAACCATTTCGGGTGTTTGATTTGGAACTTCAATACCAATAGTTCCTCTGCCAGGAATTGGTGCAATAATACGAATACCTAAAGCGGCTAAACTTAATGCAATATCATCTTCTAAATTTTTAATTTTAGAAATACGAACTCCTGCTGCCGGAACAATCTCATATAATGTTACAGTAGGTCCAACAGTTGCTGAGATACGATCAATTTCAATTCCGTAATTTTTTAAAGTATTTACAATTCTATCTTTATTGGCAACTAACTCTTCATTATTTACTTTTCCGTTTCCTGTTCCGTAATCGATTAATAATTCGTGACTTGGAAATTGATAATGACCTAAATCTAAAGTTGGATCATATTGACCAAATTTTTCAACGAGTTGCGATGCTTTCAATTCATCGTCTAAAGTAATTTCATTTTCTTTCGGAGCTTCTTTTACAAAGGCAGGTTCTACAATAATTTCATCAGCACTTGGATTATTAATTTCAAATTCCAAATCTTTTGTCGAATCTTCTTGCTGTATCTTAGTGTCTAAATCTAAAGGAATATTTTCTGTTAATTCTTCTATGCTTAGTTCCTCAGCAGCTTCTTCGTTTGTCGAAATTATTTCAAAATTTAATAAAGCATCTTCCTCTTCTTTAGTTAGGTTAGGTTCTTTATCATAAATGGTTGATGCATGTGGATTAATTTTATTTGCATCTACATCTAATTCCCTTTCAATAATATCTTCATTATCTAAATTAGGAAGAACATCTTTATTTATATTAAAATTCATATTAATACTTAATACTAAAAAACTTAACATGCTAAAAGCCAAAATGGCTAATGTACCAATGTTTCCAACATAATTTGATAATTGTATATTAAGTATATAACCATAACCACCACCTAGAAAAAACAATTTATCGTGAAAGAAAAATGCAAATACTAAGCTTGTCCAAACCATAAAAAACAACCATTTAGCTGTAAATAATGAAGGTTTAGTAATTTGTTTGTTTAGTATTTTTTGGGTGCCATATATTGCCAATACCGGAATTAAAATAAATGAGGATACACCAAACCATTTGTACATAAACAAATGAGAAACTAATGCGCCAAATTTCCCTAACCAATTTACAACTTTAGTCTCAATAGCAAACAATTCGGAAATGGGACCTAAAACTTTATCCTGATCTTCTTGCCAAGTAAAAATATAAGAAAGTAATGCAATAAATAAATAAATGCCAATAAAAATTAATAATAAACCAACTATTTTTTGTGTGCGTTCGTTTTGATAAATAGAAACTGTTTTTTTCCAACGATCAAGTAATGAAGTTTTTGACTCGTTGCTAGTTGAGCTAATTGAGGTTGTTTTTTTTGTAGCAGATTTTGCTTTATTTTTTACTGAAGATGAAACAGTTTCCTCAATATCATTTTTATCAATTATAGGTTGTTGAACTACTGAATCATCAACTGGTTTTTCTCTGAATTTATTTTTTTGTGTTGCCATGTTATTTCGTTCTTAAATTTAAGCGCAAGTCTTTAAAAATTAAAAAAATACTCAAAATGTTTTAAACGTTACATTGTTTAATAGTCCTTTATTCAATTATTTTAAAGTTACAATAGTGCGCAACTTAAAGTAGATTGGTTAATGAAAATTTAATATAAAAATTAAGATAAAAGTTATAGAATTTGGCAATTGTAGTAAATACTACTTTAATAATTTGAGTATTTCTAATGTTATATCTTTCTAAATAAATCCATGGCTGCTTGATACGGATTTATTAAATTTTGTTCCAGCTGTTTTTCGATTTTTAAAATCTCGTCTTTAATAATAGGGTTCGCATAAAAACGTTCAATTAAAGTATCATTAATAGTTTGATGCAACCATTGTTTGGTTTGATTAAATCGCTTAGTTTCAAAAAAATGATTGGCAATTGTATGGCGTTTGTATTTATCAATCATATCATACACTTCTTTAATTCCAATGTTTTCGGTACTTGAGCAAGTTAACACTTCCGGAATCCAATTACTTTCGGTTGGTGGAAATAAATGCAAAGCTCTTGCATATTCTCCTCTAGCCATTTTAGCTTTATCAGCATTACTTCCATCTGCTTTGGTAATAGCCATACCGTCTGCCATTTCCATAATTCCACGTTTAATACCTTGTAATTCATCTCCTGCACCAGCTAACATCAATAATAAAAAGAAATCTGTTAACTGATGAACTGCAGTTTCACTTTGCCCCACTCCAACTGTTTCAATAAAAATATAATCATAACCTGCCGCTTCGCAAATAATTATACTTTCTTTGGTTTTACGAGCTACACCACCTAAACTCCCTGAACTTGGTGAAGGACGAATAAATGCATGAGGATGAACTGATAATTGCTCCATTCGTGTTTTATCTCCTAAAATACTTCCTTTACTTAACTGACTGCTAGGGTCAATTGCTAAAACAGCTAGTTTATGACCTCGGTTAATAACTTCTAAACCAAAACTTTCAATAAAAGTACTCTTGCCTACTCCTGGAACACCTGTAATTCCTAATCTAAATGAATTACCACTATGTTTAATAATAGTATTAATAATTTGTTGTGCTTGTTCCTGATGTTCTGAACGGGTTGATTCAACTAATGTAATAGCCTTACTTACATAAGTAATATTGGATGATAAAATTCCATCTACTATTTCATTTATGTTGAACTCTTTTTTCATTTTACAAAACAAAAATAGGATTTAATTTGTCTTTAGTATACAAATACAATCAAGATTTCATTTTATTATAAACTCCTAAATCATATCAATTTAAAATTATTATCTTCAAAATCTTGTATATCAAAAAAATGGAAAAACACATATTACTATTTGCATTGCCTCTATTTGGATATTTATCTCAATACGCTCAAAATACCACTTTAAATTCTGCCGAAATTGTTCAGGGCTTAAAAAAATTAAAT
>CANHPI010000304.1 GCA_947462425.1 Bacteroidota bacterium | reverse complement strand
GGTAACTCCCAAACTATTCAATAATCATTTCATAAGGTAAACGAGCCTGAACTCCTTTTAGTTTCAATACATTTTTTAATTGCTTAATATAAATATATTGTTCGCCTAAATTTGTTTTCATTGCACGAGTTTCCATTTCATCTTTTGTGTTATCAAATAAATCTTGTATTGGATCTTTTTGCTTTGGTAAATCAATAGTTTTATAACTGCTTAATTTGGCTTGTTTTGCAGCATAAGCTATGGCATCTTTTATACCTCCTAATTCGTCTACTAAATTAATTTTAATTGCATCTGCACCACTCCACACTCTACCTTGACCTATACTATCAATTTTACTTTTAGTTGTTTTTCTTCCTAGCGCCACTTTAGAAATAAATACATCATAAATATTTTCGACACTTTGTTGCACATAATCAAATTCCACGGAGGTTACTCCTCTTAAAATTGTACCAACATCGCTATGTTTATTTGTATTTACTGTATCAACCGTAATTCCTAATTTCTCAGACAACGCTTTTTGTGCATTAGGAATCATACCAAATACGCCAATAGAACCAGTAATGGTATTAGGTTGCGCAAAAATTCGATCAGCTGCGCAGCTAATGTAGTAACCACCACTTGCTGCAACATCACCCATCGAAACTATAAACGGTTTTGTTTTTTGAGCCAAAACTGTTTCTCGCCAAATCACATCACTTGCTAAAGCGCTTCCTCCAGGTGAATTTACACGAAATACAATTGCTTTAATACTATTATCTAAACGAGCATCTCTAATCGCTTTTGCAATGCGAACACTGCCAATTTTATCATCATCTCCTTCTCCACTTTCAATCTCTCCCACAGCATAAATAATGGCAATCTTATCTTTAGAAGTTTCATCGTTAACGTCTGATTTAAAATAATCATCTAATGACAAGAAACTAATTTTATCACTTTCTTTTACATGTAAGTTTTTTTTGATGTCGCTAAAAACTTCATCTTCATATTTTAAGCCGTCAACTAATTTATATTTCAAAGCATCTTCAGGACTTCTAATAGACAATTGATTTGCCATATCATTAATTTCGTTAACTGATATAGTTCTACTTTTTCCAATACCAGAAATCATTTGACCCCATAAAGATCCTAAGTAAATTTCTACTTGTTCTCTATTTGCATCACTCATTTTATCCAACATAAAAGGCTCAATAGCACTTTTAAATTTACCGTGTCTAAAAATCTGAACTTCTACGTTTAATTTCTCTAACATTTTTTTGTAAAACATAATTTGAGAGCTCAATCCTTTTATTTCCAAACTACCTTGTGGGTTTAAATATAACTTATTAGCAGTACTTGCTATATAATATGCCTTTTGAGAATACCCTTCAGAATAAGTAAATATAAATTTACCGGATGTTTTAAAATCTAATAAAGCATTGCGAATTTCTTCAATTGTAGCAAATCCTGCCTCCGGATTACTTACTTCTAAATAAATCCCTTTAATATCGTTATCTGACTTGGCATTTTTAATGCTTTCAATAATATCATTTAATCCTACTGTACTTTTTGGCATAAATGGTCCTAAATCTAAATCTCCGAAAGGATTATCAACACCACGTTCTTTTATATCGGCATTTAAATTAATTCTTAAAACCGTATTTTCTTTATGTTTGCTAACATGAGTTGATTTCATTTTTATAGCTTCCGAAAACACGCTTGCAACAGATGCAATAACAATGATTGTTATAACAAGGCCGGTAACCAAAATTCCTAAACATGAGCCAAAAAACGCTCCAAAAAATTGTTTCATATGCAGATATTATTGTTTTTTATCCCGATAGCTATCGGGAGTCATATGGTTTAGCCAGTTTATCTTCGATTGTTTTTGTGTTTTGTTAAACATGGCTATTTCATATTGTTTTTAAAAAAAGTACAACTAATTAAAGTAAATAAATATACTTTTCGACAAAATTAAAGTACTTTCTGTTACTTTTACCAATAATTATATGAACGTTACGTATTTATGTTTAGGCGGTAATATTGAGGATAGGGAAAAGAACATTGAACTTGCTTTATCTAAAATAGCTTATCAAGTTGGAAAAATAACTTCAAAATCAAAGATTTATGAAACAGAAGCTTGGGGTGTAGAAAATCAACAGGCATATTTAAATCAATGTATTGAAGTAAAAACAAATTTAACCTCGCACGAGTTAATTGATATATTGCTATTAATTGAAAAAGATTTAGGTAGAGAGCGAACTTTAAATATCAATTACGAGCCGCGAAGTATAGATATTGATATCCTTTTTTATAATAATGAAATTATCAATACACCTCAACTCATTGTGCCTCACCCACGTTTACATTTAAGGAAATTTGTATTGATTCCTTTAAATGAAATAACACCAAACTATTTGCATCCCTTGTTAAATAAATCTATCTTTAAATTACTAACTGAGTGTGATGATGCATCAGAAGTGACACATTATAGAATTAATAATTAAGTATGTTTATTTGTATAGAAGGTAACATTGGATCTGGAAAAAGCACCCTAGCAAATGCGTTAGCTAAAAAAATAAATGCAACTTATTTGCCCGAACAATTTGAGGAAAATACTTTATTACCCTTATTTTATAATAATCAAAAAAAGTATGCATTTCCTACAGAATATTCTTTTTTGATAGACCGACAAAAACAACTCACAAATTATTTTAAAAACAGTAAAAAAAATGTAATTACAGTTAGTGATTTTCATTTTGATAAATGTTTATGTTTTGCTAATGCTAATTTAACCTCTAAGGATTTTACGTTTTTTAAAAAGCATTTTAAGCCCTTAAAAAATACATTACCAACCCCAAACCTAATAGTGTATTTAGATACAACAACCCATTTATTATTAGATAATATTGAAAAAAGAGGGAGGGAAATTGAGAAAAATTTAAAACAGGAATACCTCAGGAAATTAAAAAAATCATTAGACAAATATTATATGGTTAATGGTAAATTAAACACACTCGTTTTAATTTTAACAATAAATCAATATACCTCCTCAACCATGGATAATTGTTGCAAAGAAATTATCGAAATTATAAATAAAATTAAAAATAAATAATAAAGCACCATGTTTCCCGCTTCCGAAATAATTGAAAAATCGCAAATAGTTTATGAAGATAATCATCTTATTATCATCAATAAAAAAGCATCTGAAATTGTTCAAGGCGACAAAACAGGCGATATACCTTTATCTGAAAAAGTTAAAAACTATATTAAACAGCGTGATGATAAACCAGGAAATGTATTTTGCGGAGTTTGTCATCGCTTGGATAGGCCTGTTTCAGGAATAGTGATTTTTGCAAAAACAAGCAAAGCTTTATCTCGTATAAATGAGTTGTTTAGAGATAAAACAATTCAAAAAACATATTGGGCAGTGGTAAAAAATAAACCACCACATATAACCGAAAGGTTAACGCATTACCTGATAAAAAACGAAAAAACAAATACATCCAAAGCGTTTACAACAGAAAGACAAGGAGCATTAAAAGCTGAATTATCTTATACTTTAATTGCCTCTATATCGAACTATCATTTACTGGAAATAAATTTATATACTGGCCGTCATCATCAAATACGTGCGCAACTATCTGCCATTGGATGCCCAATAAAGGGAGATTTAAAATATGGTTTCGATAGATCTAATCAAACTCCTTTTATCCATTTACATTCTTATAAAACAGAATTTATT
>CANHPI010000303.1 GCA_947462425.1 Bacteroidota bacterium | reverse complement strand
TATTGGAAAGAACCAACTCAAAAAACTTAGTTGGACTCATCATTTATGCCATTGAAAATAATATTCATTATTTAATGTAAACCATTTAGTATGTCAATGAACTTAAAACAAAAAGCCTTTGAAACTTTAGTTTCAAAGGCTTTTTGTTTTACTAATTTAAGTGGATTAGTTAGCTATTTTTTGCTTTTTATTTAGCAATAAAGAATTTAGTGTATTGTCCATTACTTCCTATAAAGTATAATCCATTTGATAAATCGCTGATGTCAATATCAATGTTCATATTTGAATTAGTAATTTCTATTTGCTTTACTTTATTTCCTTGTAAATCAAAAATTGAAATAGCTTGTGGCACCTTATTCTGAAATGTAATTGTTAAATTATTTGTTGCTGGATTAGGAAACATTTTAAATATATTTTTTTCAAAATTGGTTTCGTTTACACCCACCGTAGATAAGGTATATTCCATTCCACATTTAGAAATTGAAGTAATTTGATTTTGACCATACTGCTGTGAAATGATTAGTTTGTTTTTATAACCAACTATGGATACAACATCATAAACATTTGTAACTGCTTGTCCTGCAATTTCTATCCAATTTTGTCCATAATCTGATGAAAGATTTACATAGCTGTTTGTATTATCTCTTCCTTCAGTATAAATAATATACTTGCCAAAAGAATAAATGTTATGAATATAAATATTTGATTGTTGAGTAATAACAGTATTCCAAGTTAAACCCCAATCAGTTGATCTTAATAGTTTTTCTGGATTATCGTATACAAATAAATAATTTCCAGATGCAGTTAAATGTTCGGAACCAACCCCTAAATTAGTAGATGCGAGCTTTGAAAAACTAACCCCATCAGTAGTTTCAAATAAACCATTATTAGAACCACTATTGCTTAGCAATAAATAAAATTTACTGTTTCCTCCTTTGGTTATTTCAGTGCTTGCTAATTGTATTCTACCTGGAACGTTACACTTGGTCCATTTGTTATCAGTTACCAATTTAGAAAAAAGCATTTTTGATTCATTTGTTTTTAAGCTATCAACTGCTGCAAATACTCTGTTTCCAAAAGCCCACAAACCTTTCATTCCTCCTGATCTACCAATACCTGCCGTATCAAAAACCCAAACATTATTAATACGTCTTTTCAAATTTAAGTTTGTAGCATTTGATGCTGCATATAAACCAGCAGTAGTGGTCACTAGCCAAACATTAGGATTCACAGATTGCCTTTCTAAAGGTATTGGTATTGAGGTCCAATTTGCACCTCCATTAACAGAGGTATGGAAGCGTTGATACGATAATGCATACAAAGTGTCATTTGAATTGACTAATCTTCTTACAGAACTAATTGAATCGGCACATCCCGTACTTTTCCATTGTGCATTAACAGTAATTGAAGAGGTTATTACACTTAATAGTAAAATTATTTTTTTCATGTTTTTTTATTATTAATTTTTATTTGTTACAAATATAGTTTTGCCAAAATTATAAAACATGATTATAAATAACCATATTTTAGTATGGTTAAAAATAACCAAACGTGTTCTAAAGTAAAATATTAACTAATTGGTATTTATTTAATTGAAAAAAAAATACCTACTATAGTAAAAAAGTAGTTTACCATTAGGGTGAATTAGCCAGGGGCTTACCAATACATTCACTTGCAAGATGCGAGCGAGTGCGGAAAGCAACAAAAGTTAAAAAATAAAACCAAAAGCATATTTTTGTAGAATGAAGTTAAAAAATAAATTTTCAAATGAATAAAGAATTAAATAGTCGTAAAGTATTTGAAATGGAATTTGCGAATGCGCGCAACAGCGTTGGCCTTCATATTCTTTTAGTCTTATGGCTAATAACAGGTCTTGGTATAGTTACATCTTATAGTCAAATTAATGTTTTGATACCATTTAGAGAAGGAAATCTCTATGGGCTAGCGAATAAACAAGGCAAGATTTCACTAAAACCAACTTATCAAAGGTTGCAAATTATGGGTGGGGGGTATTTTAAATATTGGAAGCAAATAAAAGGTACACCAGATAATGAAGAAGAAGTGTTTGAAATAGGTGTGCTTGCAGGAACCAAACCTATTATTCAGGTAAGTGGTTTAACCGATTATGTGTATCTCCCTCAGGGCATCATTATAGGAACAGCCGGCTTATATAATAGTAATCACTGTAAGTTTTTTGATACCAAAGGGAAGCCTTTTTTTGACGAGCACTATAAAACATGTAGGGTGGTGAATCCTTCTTCGAATGAAGCTGGAAAGCTAATGGCCTTAGCCTTTTTGGTGAAGAAATATGATAATTCTACCAGTATTTTGATATTTGATTCTGTATCAAAAACCTTCACTACTCCCTTATTAGAAAGCGCAAGAGATTTCTCTTTGCAACCTGCACTTGTTCCAAGATACATATCTGTTTTTAGCTATACAGATTCTGATAACAATTACCATAAAGATATTTTTTATTATAACTATGCTACCCACAAACATATTCGCACGCCCTTTGAAAGTGCAGAAGCCCTTTATAAATTGTATCAGTCACCAGAGGTAAACCCGACCCAACCACAACTTAAGGCTTTAGATGAAAAGACAATAATCACTTCCTCTCCCTTTTTTAGGTTTGAAGCCAAAACTCTCGTTAAAAGAGGAGATTTGAAGATAACACTTGGAGCCAACGAAAACATCATACCAATTTATCCTGTTCAGAATCAAGAACAGTTGCCTATTCTTAAACAAGGCAAGCAATATAGGCTCCTTATGTCTAATCTTACTCCAACCGTTGAGAGATATGACAGCTTGGTATATGTAAAGCAAATCTTAATAACAAAAGATAATACATTTGATTGGTGTTATTTGGCAGCAAAAAAATCAGCACAAGGAGTGCTTAAATGGGGAATTTTAAATTACAAAGGAGAGGAAAGTGTTCCTCTTATATATGATTCGATTGGTTTTAAATTGGCCGAATCAAGTTTTTTAGAAACAATAGACGATGATAAAGGCAATTACACATTACAATACCCAAGCAGTTATGTTACCAATACATCATTCATAGAGAATACCTTGTTTGGATTGTTTTTAGTAAAGAAAAATGAGAAGTACGGATTGGTTAACTTAGACAATCAGGTAATTGTACCAATTGAAGCTGCTAGAATTTGGAAAAGCAATATCTCTATTCCTGAAATATTAGGCCTCGAAGAACGAATTTATGTTTACCAAAACCAAGAAGGATACGGTGCCTTTCAATTAAAAATGGACGGAGTTAAACAAAAAGATACTGGACCTGTTTTTAAAGATATTCCTGTGGCTTACTACCCAAATTACATGGGTGTTGAAGGTTTTGACCTATATTATGTTAGTAAAAATCAAGAACTATTTTATGGTTTAACAAGCAATGAGGGTTTAACTTATTTCCGTTAGGGTGTAAATGTAAAAGCCCCTACAATTCGTAAATTCTTTAATAGATTCCCAATAAATTTAAATCTTATTTATATCTCCAAAAGGTCAAGAAATATTATCTGCAGCCTTCGCCTGTTTGCACATGTCCTCAATGCAGCTGTTAATTTCTGTTGGTTATTAATCTTTTTCTTTTATCAATTTAATAAATCTGTGGCTTCTGTGTAATCTGTGGCTAAAAACTTACTTTTGCCACTTATGACAAGCGATCAATTAAAAAATTTGGACGAAAGAGTGGAAGCACTGAGGAGGTATCTTTGACGTTGCTAC
>CANHPI010000302.1 GCA_947462425.1 Bacteroidota bacterium | reverse complement strand
TTTATATTTTTAGATTTTACCTATAAATTAATACATCTATTTTAAAACGATATTTAAAATAGATAAAGTTATATGTGGTTTGTTCCCTTAATTTATTGAACTAAAATGATTTGGATTTATTGATCTTATGGTAAAATTCTATGGCTAAAAAATTAAGACTTTCAAAAAATTAACGAGAACTTATAAATAAAAAAAGACTGTCTTTGCAGACAGTCTTTAATAAGGGTAAATGAAGGGGCTCGAACCCTCGACCCTCGGTACCACAAACCGATGCTCTAACCAACTGAGCTACATCTACCATTTTGGGCTACAAATGTACTAAAATATTTTATTACATGAAAAATTTGAGTAAAAATTATTTTTAAATTTAAACTTCGTGTTTATTTATTTAGCAATCTTAAACAAGTTCAAGGTTTTAGATGGCTTTAATTTATAGTTTCTTTAGCATAATTAACCATATAATGCAGGCCAACAGAGTCTTTACGCCTAACGGAGTGTTTAATAATTAAGTAACCAATACAAATTAAGTTACGAAGTTCGCAGAGTTTTTGAGTTACAGTGGTTTTGTCGTAAAGTGCTTCATTTTCCTTATATAGAATCTCTAAACGGTCAAAAGCACGTTTTAATCGCAATTCGGACCTTACAATTCCTACATAATTACTCATAATTTGTTGCACTTCTCGTTGCGATTGAGTTATTAAAATCATTTCCTCAGCATGTTCTGTACCTTCCGCATCCCAATTAGGAATGTTATCTTTAAACGTAACATTTTGTATATTTTCAATTCCTAAGATAGCGGCTCTATGAGCAAATACAACAGCTTCTAGTAATGAATTACTAGCTAATCTATTTGCTCCATGTAATCCTGTGCAGGCGCATTCACCCACCGCGAACAAATTACTGATAGTTGATTGTCCGGTTTTATCTACTAAAATACCACCACATAAATAATGCATAGCAGGCACAACAGGAATTAAATTTACAAACGGATCAATATCCAAATTCATACATTTTGTGTAAATATTTGGGAAATGTTCAATAAATGCTTTTCTCTCTAAATGACGACAATCTAAATACACAAAATCTTCACCACGTGTTTTCAATTCATTGTCTATTGCACGAGCTACAATATCTCGAGGTGCTAATGATAAACGCTCATCGTATTTTTGCATAAACTCTTTACCGTCTATGGTTTTTAAAACGGCACCAAATCCTCGGATAGCTTCTGTAATCAAAAAACTTGGATACTCACCAGGGTTATATAAAGAAGTTGGATGAAACTGTACAAACTCCATATCTTTTACTCGGCCTTTTGCTCTGTAAACCATTGCAATTCCATCTCCCGTTGCAATAGTTGGGTTAGTGGTTGTGGCGTATACGTGGCCCGCTCCACCACTTGCCATTAATGTAATTTTAGAAAGAACAGTGTCTATTTTCTGCGTTTTAGTATTCAAAATATAAGCACCAAAACATTTAATATCTTCAGAATGAGAGGTAACTACTTCCCCTAAATGATGTTGAGTAATAATATCAATTGCGTAATGATGATCGAGTACTGTAATATTTTTGTGCTTGCGAATTTGAGCAATTAAAGCACGCTCAATTTCATAACCAGTAATATCTTTATAATGTAAAATACGGTTTTCTGAATGACCTCCTTCTTTTGCTAAATCAAAGGAACCTTCTTTTGTTTTATCAAAATTAGCGCCTAGTTCAATTAATTCTCTTACGCGCTCTGTGCCTTCGGTAACTACCACACGCACAGCTTCTTCATCACATAAGCCAGCTCCTGCAATTAGTGTATCCTGAATATGTTTTTCAATAGTATCTTTGTCGTGCCATACGGCTGCAATTCCACCTTGTGCGTATTTAGTATTTGATTCGTCTTCGTTGCTTTTAGTAACAATATATACCGTGCCATGTTCTGCAACTTTAAGAGCATAACTTAAGCCCGCAATACCACTTCCAATAATTAAAAAATCTACTTTTTGTTGCATGCTGCTATTACGAATTTATTACGAATATACGAATCTGGGTTTACTAAATGCTTACTTGTTTTTTGCTAAAAGTCGAGCTACATATTTTCCAACAATGTCGAATTCTAAATTAACAACATCATTTACTTTTAAATGTTTAAACACCGTGTTTTCAAAAGTATAAGGAATAATACAAACTGAAAAGGCATCATCTTTCGAATCAACAACCGTTAAACTTGTTCCGTTAATTGTAATGCTTCCTTTTTCTACAGTTACATTTCCCAATTTATTATTGTATTCAATGGTGTAAGTCCAACTGCCTATATTATCAATAATTGAAGACACAATTCCTGTTTGATCAACATGGCCTTGAACAATATGTCCGTCAAAACGCCCATTTGCAGGCATACATCGTTCTAAATTTACATAATCCCCAATTTTTAAATTTCCTAAATTGGTTTTTTGCAATGTTTCATCAATAGCAGTTACGGTATATTGATGCCCGTTAATTTTCACAACAGTTAAGCAAACGCCATTGTGCGCAACACTTTGATCTATTTTTAATTCATGTGTAAATGCACAACTAAATGTAAAATGCACATTTGTATTTTCCTTTTCAATGGCTTCAACTTTTGAAAGGCCTTCTATAATTCCTGTAAACATATTGCAAATATACTAAACTTAGAAAAACGCTCTTATTTGTGCGCCACCTATATTTATGATTTTATTATTTGGAGATTTCCGCCCATCGTAATTAATACTAATTTGTATATTGTTACTTAAGTTGCGTTGGTAGCTTAATCCCCAAGTATAATTATATCCTACCTTCAAGGCATTTAGCATTTCGTATCCTACAGCTGTATTTTCGGCATCATTATATGAAATATTTATTAAATTAACTTTACCGGTAATACTTCCTTTTTCTACCTGATTAAATTTAAATTCTAAACCAAAATCATTAAGTTCTGCTTTTTGAGTTCCCCCCTCAATAATGTTTTGTTTTTTGTTGTGTTTATAAATAGCACTTATTCTAAAAGCGGTATTAGGCTGGTAGATTAGCTTTTGTTCAAAATCATACGATTCTATTTTATAATTACGAATAGTCAAAAATTCAGAAACGGATTGCTTTATGCCAAATACATTAGCACTATTTAAACTCCATGCTCGGCTAACATTCCATCTCCAGCGCCATTCATGCGTTGTGTTTCCGCGTATTTCAGATCCATTGGTTAATAATTGTTTACTTAGTGTGTTTTGGTAAGTATAATCTGTACCAAACACAGCTGCACTTTGGTTAAAAAAAACACTTTGGCGAAGCGAATAATTTAAAGCGGTTAGCAAAGGATCATTTAATTTAATTTCTGCTGGATTAAAAGTAAAGAGATTGCCATTGTCGTTTGATTTTTTATCAACTCTGTACACAGATTGAGTTGCAAAACGACTAATAAATTTTAATGCTTTCCCAGAACTATCTTTTAAGAAAACAACCGGACGAAGATTTAACGACATGCTAAATTGATCGTGCAATACTTTTACATACTGACTTGTAGGCGTGTAAACTTTTATATACAAAGCCTGATCCGAAAACTGCGCTATTTCAAATTCATCCACTTCCTGCGTACCGTTTCCATTATAATCTTTCCAGGCATGAGTCCCTTGTCCGGCAGCCACTAACAAATAATAATATTCTTTTTTATTTTCTAAACCATAACCCGTTTCATAAAAAATGGTAGAAGTTATAAATCCTTTTATTAATCTTGGAGAATATTCTATACGACTTAATA
>CANHPI010000301.1 GCA_947462425.1 Bacteroidota bacterium | reverse complement strand
TGGTTTCTCTACAGATGGAACTCAAGAGATTATTGAAAAACAATTAGAGCTATATAGTCATATTAAATATATTTCGGAAAAAGACTTCGGCATTTATGATGCAATTAATAAAGGAATGCAAATAGCAGAAGGGAGTATCATTGGGATTTTAAATGCAGACGATTTTTATGCAAACGATTCTGTTTTAAAAAGGATATTAGCTGAATTTGAAAGAGATCCTTCTATTGATATTGTTTATGGTGATCTAAATTATGTTCATAAACTAAGATCTTCAAAAATTTTTAGAAAGTGGGTTTCTAAAAATTATTATAATAAATTCTTTGAAGATGGAAACGATTTGCCTCATCCAACTATGTTTGTGAGAAAAGAAGTTTATGAAAAAATTGGTAAATACAACACTAGCTTAAAGATTGCTTCAGATTATGAATGGATGTTGAGAGCACTTAAAGTCAAACAAATAAAATCAATATATTTACCCGTTTTAATGATTAATATGCGTTTAGGAGGTATTTCTAATAACAAGTTTTCAAATATAATTCTACAAAATATAGAAGTATTAAACGCTTGGAGAATTAATGGTTTAAAGCCAAGTTTATTTATGATTTTCAAAAAAATAATAATAAAGGTAAAACAGATTAGGTTTTGATGTTAAAATCACAATGCCCCCCCAAGCCACCCAACCCGTGGCTTTTTTTATGCCCTCAAATGGCGAAATATCACTAATGCTCCTCCCCATATTTCACATCAGCTATTTCAAAATACCATTTAAATGCTTATTTTTGAATTATACCTACATGCTTATGTGGGTATTTTTACTTTACCTAATAAAATACAATGATTAGAACCTTGTTAAGAAGAATTTTATCTAAATACACTGGTGTCTATGCCTCGCGTTATTTGGTTTTATTAATAGATGCTATTTTATTAACCATTTCTTTTCTTTTTGCTTTTTTTATTCGTTTCAATTTTCAATTGAAAGAATTTGCTAATTATCCTGTTTTTGAAATATACTTAGGTGTATTAGCTGTATACCTAATTTATTTTCAGATTTTTCAAACCTATGTAGGTGTAATCCGATTTGTAGGTTATGTAGATATCATTAAAATTTTTCAAGCATGTATAGCAGCTATTGCTACTGTCTTTTTAGGAGTTTATTCACATAAAGTAATATTTAACCATTCTACTTATTTATTCCCTATTGGTGTTGTTATTTCTCAAGGTATTTATACTTTATTTAGTTTAACAACAGCACGAGTTTTCTTTAAAGTGATTTACATCTCACTAGCGGGGAGCGATGTAAAGAATAAAAAAAATATTCTCATTTATGGAGCAGGACAATCGGGAGTATTAACCATGACAACTATACAGAACGACCCTAATGCGGATGTGAATGTTGTTGGTTTCATAGACGATAACGAAGGCAAAACTGGGAAAAAATTATTGGGCGTTAAAATATTTTCGTCAAACGATGCTTTCGAGAAAATAGTTGGGGACAAAGATGTTGAAGAAATAATTATTGCTATTAATAATATCTCTAATGATAAGAAGGCAATATTAGTTACTAGGAGTTTGGAACGCAATTTAAAAGTAAAAAATGTACCGCCAATAGAGACATGGATAAATGGGGAATTAAGTATTAAACAAATTAAACCGGTACGCATCGAAGATTTACTTAATCGTGCACCAATTAATTTAAATTCAGAAAATATTTTTCAAAATATCTCTAATAAAACTATTTTAATTACGGGTGCGGCCGGTAGTATTGGTTCCGAAATTGCGCGCCAATTGGTGGGCTATAAACCAAGGCTCATTATTTTTGTTGATCAGGCCGAATCGCCAATGTACGAATTAGAATTAAATTTGCGTCGTAAAATTGAACGCCTGCTTGTATCAACTAAATTTATTATTGCAGATGTATCTAACAAATGCGCCATGGATCGCATTTTTAAAGAGTATAAGGTTGATGAAATATTTCATGCGGCTGCATACAAGCATGTACCTTTGATGGAGGCTAACCCTTACGAAGCGATTCGCGTTAATGCTTTGGGTACTAAAAATATGGCCGATTTAGCCATTGAAAACGGAGTAGGCAAGTTCGTAATGATTAGTACAGATAAAGCGGTGAACCCAACTAATATTATGGGTGCGAGTAAACGCATTGCTGAAATGTATATTCAAAGTTTAGCTAGCTTAAAAAATCACCAAACAGCTTTTATTACTACACGCTTTGGAAATGTATTGGGCTCGAATGGTTCTGTAATTCCAATGTTCAGAAAACAAATAGAAAATGGCGGACCTATAACGGTTACACACCCAGAAATAACCCGTTATTTTATGACCATACCCGAAGCTTGTCAATTGGTGTTAGAGGCAGGCAGTATGGGCGCAGGTGGCGAGATATTTATATTTGATATGGGTGAGTCGGTAAAAATTATTGATGTAGCGCGCAAAATGATTAAACTGTCGGGGTTAGAATTAGGAAAAGACATACAAATTGAAATTTCGGGATTAAGACCAGGAGAAAAATTATTTGAAGAGTTATTGAGCGATGCAGAAAACACCCTGCCAACGCATCATCCAAAAATTAAAATTGCCAAAATAGAAGCGCAAGACCACGCGCATATCCAATCGGAATACGACAAACTACTAGTCGCCTTCAACCAACCCAACCACTTGGTATTAGTAGCCCAAATCAAATCCCTCGTCAAAGAATATGTAAGTAACAACTCAGTTTACGAAGCGCTGGATTAATGCCATGCGTAGGTTTAATGTTTCATGTCAAAGGTTTTTTGTTGTGCTGCTTTAGCGGCAGGTTTATTCAATAGTGTTTTTTTATAATATTAATCAGGAATATATTTTTAGGTTGTATATTTATTTAAATATATTGTAATTAGCAGTTACATAATATTTTAAAAGAGAAATTAGTTTATTGAATATAACGGTTGTATAATATTTTAAAAGAGCATAAGCGATCTTGCCTTGAGCGAAGCGGAGGCTCAGCGCGTTGCCTTTTAAAATATTATATAGAATTATTTCAAAGGAAATATTATAAAGAAACATACAAATGAAAAAAATTATCATTCTATTATTGCTAATAAATACAAGCGCTATGGCGCAACAAGCGCCTTTGTACCACGGCATTTCACCAAGCAACACCTGGTACAACGACACAGCACAATCGCACACCGCAATGCAACCTTATTTCGAAAAAGCAGCAGCAAGCACATCTAAAAATAAATGGTTGAAGCGAGCTTTATTCGACGATGCATTTTTAAAATTTAATTCGGAGCAAGCAAGCATCAATATTAATTACTTACCGACCTTTAGCATAGGAAAACAATGGGGCAGCAGCGCCACAAAAGACAACCGTAATTTGTGGAATAATACGAGGGGCTTTCAAGTAAACGGTAAAGTAAACGATAATTTTTCTTTTGATTTACAAATATTTGAAAACCAAACCTTGTTTCCATCGTATTTAGATTCGGCGATGACAACTCGTGGTGTAGTGTTTGGACAAGTTTGGGCTAAAGGGGGTTCTACTTATCAAAGATACTTCGACTATCAATATTCCGTAGCACACATCGCTTACCAAAGTGGTAATTTTTCTTTTGTGCTGGGCAACGATAAATTATTTATAGGCGATGGTTACCGCTCGGTGATACTATCGGATGTAGCGGTGCCTTATCCGTATTTCAAAGCAACATACGCATCTAAAAAAATACAGTACTCGGCTATTTACATGCAGCACACCGATGCTACTGCACCCAT
>CANHPI010000300.1 GCA_947462425.1 Bacteroidota bacterium | reverse complement strand
TAAAACGAGGGGTACCATCACCTTTTGCAAAGTTAAATGTCTCTGTTTGAAAAGTATCTAATCCACCAATTCCTGAACCCCATATAACACCTATTTCATTTTTATCAATTCCTTCTTTGTCAAGACCGGAATCAGCAACTGCCTGAACAGAAGCCGCGATACCATAATGAGAAAAAGCATCTAAGCGTTGGGCTTCTTTTCTGTCAAAGTAATCCTCTAACTTAAAACCTTTTACCTCGCAAGCAAAACGAGTTTTAAACTTAGATGCATCAAAACGTGTAATAGGTGCGGCACCGCTAACACCGTTAACTATATTTGTCCAATAATCATCAACAGTACTACCTAATGGTGTAACAGCACCAAGTCCCGTAACTACTACGCGCTTAAATTGCATAAAATTAAATTAATTAAGTTCTTAGTTTTTTGCGTTGGCTTCGATATAAGATATAGCATCTCCTACTGTAGCAATTTTTTCTGCTTGATCGTCTGGAATTGCAATATTAAATTCTTTTTCAAATTCCATGATTAATTCTACTGTATCTAAAGAATCTGCTCCTAAGTCGTTAGTGAAACTTGCAGTTGGAGTTACCTCTTTTTCTTCTACACCTAATTTATCTACGATAATAGATTTTACTTTTGATGAAATGTCTGACATTGTGTTTTAGTTTTAAAATTCGTGACAAAGATAAGCGTATGTTGCAAATATCAAAAAAAAAAGCCGTTAAGTAATTAGCTGTTTATCAAACAATTAATTAAAAAGCCACTTTTTAAACTAATTAAGCATAGGTTTTTAGCAAAAAAAAGCCTTTGTTAAAAAAATATACCGATTTTTTGCGAATTAAGATACTAATGCTGATGTTTCCATTGTATTATCTATTTTATAATTTCTTAGTGTTTTTTTGTAAAAAAATATAATTGCATGTAATGCACCTCCTCGCTGTATAATAAAATTTAGAACAATTGTTTGTATAAAAATTAATACACTCTCTTGATCCATTCTGAATATTAATATTCAAAGGTAAATTTTTGTTTTTGTTTTCTGTCCCCATTTGTATAATTGGTTTGACTTTTTAATCCAACAAAAAATATAAATAACTCCTAATAAGTATTATCAGACCACAAAATAAAATTAAAAAATAAGGTAGAAACATTATCTTTGAAGTGAAATGTTTAAAAAAGATTTAGACCCAGAAGATTTTTATTATAGCCCTGAAGGTTATATAATATTTACTGAAAAATATCATTTGAAACGAGGATATTGCTGTAAAAATGGCTGCAAACATTGCCCTTATGGTTATAATAAAAAAACCGGCAAATTTACTACAATAAATCGTTAGCCAAATTTGCTAACTCACTTCTCTCGCCTTTTTGCAAAGTAATATGTGCATATAACGATTGACCTTTTACCTTATCAATTAAATAACTTAAACCATTACTTTGCGCATCTAAATAGGGTGTATCAATTTGATAAATATCACCAGTAAAAATAATTTTGGTATTTTCTCCCGCTCTGGTAATAATTGTTTTTACTTCATGAGGTGTTAAGTTTTGAGCTTCGTCAACAATAAAAAACATGTTACTTAAACTTCGACCTCTAATAAATGCTAAAGGACAAATAACTATTTTTTCATTTTCAATCATTTCATTAATAGCTTTCAATTCTTTATCTTTTTCTGAAAACTGACTTTTAATAAATTTTAAATTATCCCATAATGGCTCCATATATGGGTTTAATTTTGAAGTAATATCTCCAGGCAAATAACCAATATCCTTATTGCTAAGCGGAACAATTGGGCGTGCTAAATAAATTTGGTGATAATTTCTGCGTTGTTCCAATGCTCCAGCTAATGATAATAATGTTTTACCTGTTCCGGCAACGCCCTGTATAGTTACCAATCGAATATCTGGATTCATAATCGCATCTAATGCAAATGACTGCTCTGCATTTTTAGGAATAATGCCGTAAGATGATGTTTTTGTAACACGTTTTAATGATTTAGAAGATTTTTCATAACGAGCCAAAACAGAAGCATTCCCGTTTTTAATAACATAATAATGATTCGCATCTGGCTCTTCTTTTTTTATAATATCTTTAGCTAAACAAGAACCTTTTTCGTAAATCTGATTTATAGTTGATGGATTTACTTTATCTATTAGAGTATTGCCAGTGTAGAGTTCATCAACCGTTAAAATTTTTCCGGTTGTATAATCTTCTGCATGTAAATTCAATGACTTTGCTTTTATGCGAAGGTTAATGTCTTTAGTAACTAATATTACTTTTCTACCTGGATTAGTATCTGCTGTATATAAAGCTGCGTTTAAAATACGATGATCACCTTTACGTTCCTGAAAAATTTTCTCTGCATCTAATTTAGAAGAGTTATGCATCTCAATTTTAAAATTACCATGTGACTTCCCGTTAATAGGTGTCCATTCTTGTAAAGAGTTATCCCCAGACATATTATCAACATAACGTGTAAATTCTCTGGCTGCAAAATTTTTAGTATCATTCCCTTTTTTAAAATTATCTAACTCCTCTAAAACAGTAATAGGAATAACAACATCATGTTCCTTAAAACTCTTAATTGCTGTATGATCATAAATGATTACGGAAGTATCAAGAACAAATATTTTTCGTTCATTGATTTTTGAAACTGATTTCTTTGCCATAAAACGGATGTTTTTATTTATATAAAACTATTTGTTATACGGCAATAAAACCTAAAAGGTTAACAATAGAAATAAACATCAAATTGTTTATACTTCATTTAAATTAAATATTATTTTTATAATTAAGTTGGTGTAATATGTTTGAATTTATTAAATCAAATGCATAATATTTTAAGTAACAATAGAATTTAGAAGTTACAGATATACATACTATTGCCAAAAACTTTAAACAGAAACTATCAAAAAATAAAATAATAACTATAAAAAATTAAACTGCATTCAGTTTATCTAAAAAAGCATCTTTTTTACGACGACTAATTTCAAGTTGGGTATTATCACTCATTATGGCATAACCTCCATCAGCTTTTAAAAATCGAACTACATGATTCATGTTTATTAAATGATGATGGTGTATGCGAATAAAATCATTTTCAGGCAATAAATCTTCATAGTGTTTTAAGCTGGCTGATACCATTAATTTTTTGCCTCCAACTAAATAAAAATTAGTATAACTGCCATCAGCTTCGCACCGAATAATATCTTTAATAGTTATTATCTCATATGCATTACCAGTAGGTAATGTTATTTTATTATAGTTATCATCTGCACGTTTTAAATTTTGAATTAAAAATTGCAAATTATCCATGCTTGGTATGGAACTAGCTCTTTTTTCAACTAACCGATTAATGGCTGATTTTAAATCCTCAATATCAATTGGTTTTAACAAATAATCACAAGCGCTGTACTTAATTGCCTTTAGAGCATGTTTGTCTGTTGCAGTAGTAAAAATAATATCAAACTTAGCACCTTGTACTTTTTCCAAAACATCAAAACCGGTTCCATCCGGCATGCTGATATCTAAAAATAATAAATTTGGTTTTAATGATTGAATAAGTTCAACGCCCTCTGCTACATTTTTTGCTAATCCAAGAATAGTAATTTGCGGAAAATTTTTCTTCAAAATATCAGCTAACATATCTCTGCTCTTGTGCTCGTCTTCTATAATTACTGCTTTCATGTTATTTAGTTTTTAGTTGTTTGATTGAGCTGCTAAAATGAATATTAGTTTTAGTAAAACCAATAATTCAAAACTAACAACTATT
>CANHPI010000299.1 GCA_947462425.1 Bacteroidota bacterium | reverse complement strand
TTGCCGGAAGGGATAAATCTTTGGTTAATTTGGATGTACCTTGATGATAGTACTGTTTTTCGAAATTGTAAGGAAAGGTCTTGTAAGAAACAAAAATAGGGTCGGTTGGTTTTACTTTAAACACAATTGCTTTTAAAGGATAATTTATATTAAAAGTTGTGGAGTCTAATTTGGTATTTTTTACGGAAAGTTTTACCGTTCCAGGAATTAAACTTAAGCTATCTAAAAATAAGGTATCAGATTTTACGAAATAATATTTTTGTTTTAGGTTCGTTTGAGATTGTGCCTGAATAAAAAATCCACACAAAAAAATAATTATACAAATAAATCTAAAACTCACCATGCTAATAACGGTTTATAAATATAGAAATTGTATTTTTAAGGCATAAACATTATTTATATGCGAATCATTACATACAATGTTAACGGCATCCGTGCCGCCATGAACAAAGACTTAGTTGGGTGGCTAAAATCCTCCAATCCAGATGTACTTTGCCTACAAGAAGTGAAGGCTACTCCAGATCAAGTAAATATTGCTGAATTTGAAGCTTTAGGGTATCAAATGTATTGGTATCCCGCGCAAAAAAAAGGGTATAGCGGGGTGGCCATTTTTTCTAAATTAAGTCCAAAAAATATTGAATACGGTTGCGGTATTGACGCGTATGATTTTGAAGGAAGGGTTATAAGGGTTGATTTTGAGGAATGTTCAGTGATGAGCGTTTATCATCCAAGCGGAAGTAGCGGAGATGAACGACAAGCTTTTAAAATGAAATGGTTGGCTGATTTTAAAAAATATATTGACGGTTTAAAAACAAAAATTCCGAATTTAATTTTGTGTGGCGATTACAACATTTGCCACAAACCAATTGATATTCATAATCCAAAATCAAATGCAAACACATCTGGTTTTTTACCCGAAGAAAGGGAATGGATGGAACAATTTATTCAATCTGGATTTACGGATTCTTTTAGGCATTTTAACCAAGAACCACACCAATATAGTTGGTGGAGTTATAGAGCTGGTGCTCGAAACAAGAACTTAGGTTGGAGAATTGATTATAATTTAGTTTCAGATCACTTAAACGATAAACTAAAAAGAGCGGTTATTTTACCCGATGCGGTTCATAGCGACCATTGCCCTGTTTTAGTGGAGATAGAATTCTAAACTATTTACTAGTAATCTGTTAAAAATTCACCTACAATAATTATGTTATGGTTTTTTACTAAATGCTCTTAAATATTTCTAAATCCTAACATACTTAATCTGAACAGTTCACATCTTTTCAATCAAATAATACACATTGCATTTTTGATATGTATTTTTTCAAGAACCTAACTATTTAAAAAATTTTAGATTTAAAGTTTATATTTGTAATAGTAATGAAGCCAAATATCAAAAAAATATTTATTCCATTAATTGCCGTATTGTGCGGTTTAGGATTAGCATATTGTTCGGGCGAAAATAAAAAAAACCGAGAAGGGAGTGAAGGAAAAGGAGGAATTTATATTGGTGGAGTAATGCGAATGAATGAGGTTGAAGCATTTAAAAGTTTAAATCCGCTTGCTGTAAATGAAATTGTAGGATTTCATATTGGAGGTCAGATGTTTGAGGGGCTTGTTAAGTTTAACCAAACTGATTTGTCTATTATGCCGGCAATTGCTCGTTCTTGGGAATCTAACCCTAATCAAACTGAATGGACTTTTCATATTCGTCAAGGAGTTTATTTTCATGATGATGCCTGTTTCACAGATGGAAAAGGAAGATTAGTTACGGCAAATGATATTAAAATTTGTTTTGATAAATTATGTACATCAGATGCTGCAAATGCGCAATTTGATGTAACCTTTAAAGATAGAGTTGTTGGTTCAAACGAATGTTTTGAAGCCTCTAAAACAGGAAAAAATACGGGCGTATCAGGTGTTAAAGTTATAAATGATTCAACAATGGTTATTTCATTAAAAAATCCATTTGCAGGCTTTTTAAATATTTTAGCAATGCCTGGATGTTGGATATACCCTAAAGAAGCCGTTACTAAGTACGGTTTAGATTTACGTACTCACCCTGTTGGAACTGGTCCTTTTTTCCTAGAAACCGTTAAAGAAGGTGAAGTTTTAATTATGAAAAAGAATGTAAATTATTACGCTTATGACAAGGATGGAAACAAATTACCCTATTTAGATGGCTTAAAATATACATTTATTCGTGAGAAAAAAGCTGAAATATTAGAATTTAAATCCGGTAACTTAGATATGATTTATCATTTGCCAGTTGAAATTTTCCCTGAGATAATGGGATCTTTGGAGCAAGCTAAACATCGTAAAATAGAATTTCAAGTATTAAATTCCCCCGCATTCAAAACTGATTATTTAGGTTTTAATACTACTAGTAAAGCATTTAACAAAAAAGAAGTTCGTTTGGCATTTAATCATGCAATTGATAGACATAAAATTGCAGATTTTACTCTTCAGGGAGAAGGTAGTTCGGGCGACTATGGTATTGTGCCTTATGTTGACGTATTTGAAAAAGATGGGTACAATTTTAAGGGATTAAAAGGCTATAAATTTGATGTAGCAAAAGCAAAAGAGTACCTTAAAAAAGCAGGCTATCCAGATGGCAAAGGATTTCCAAAAGTTACACTACAAATTAACAGTGGAGGCGGTAATAATATATTAATTGCTGAAGTTATTCAAAAGATGTTAAAGGAGAATTTAAATGTTGATGTCGAAATTAATACGGTTCATTTTGCAGAACATATTGAGCAAGTAACTTCCGGTAAAACGGATTTCTTTCGGTTTGCTTGGGTGGCTGATTATCCTGATCCTGAATCATTTTTAACTATATTTTATGGCAAACATGTACCACGTGGAAATAGCGAAAAATCATTTGTAAATTATACAAGATTTAATAATGCTCGTTTCGATTCATTATTTGCATCTTGTTTTACTGAGCCTAATAAAGCTAAGCGTTATGCTGTATTATCTCAAGCAGAACAAATATTATTGGATGAGGCACCATTTATGCCTATATTTTATGATGAGAACTTTCGTTTAGAGCAATTGAACGTTCGTAATTTTCCTGAAAACGCTATGAATTATATGGATTTATCAATGGTATATTTAATACCTAAGGATAAAATGCTAAAAAAATAATCTTTATAAGTTTTTTAATAAAAACGTTCCACAATCATTGTAAAGATTTTCGCTACAACTACTCACGCGCGTTTATTTACTTGGTTGAATTAAATCCCACAAATTGCCATATAAATCAGCAAACACCAAAACAGTTCCATGTGGTTTGCTAGTTAGTTCTTCAACAATAGTAACTTTTTTTTCTAATAAATTTTGGTAATCTCTTTTAATATCGTCCGTGTATAAAAACAAAAATACGCGTCTACCTGTTTGATTACCTACTCTATTTTGTTGTTCCTCATTACTTGCTTTTGCTAGTAATATATTTGTTCCCGTGCTGCCTTGCGGCGCTATAATTACCCAACGTTTAGTTGGACTCATTACTTTATCTTCTAATAAAACAAAATGTAATGTTTGAGTATAAAATTTAATGGCTTCATCATAATCAATAACTAATAAAGCAATATGGGCGAGGGATTGGAGCATCGAAATTGTATAATATTTATTTTTTCAGAATTAATGTATTTTTAAAATAAATATTAGTACTTAGGCAACATTTTTTTTGAAAATTAAATTCTCACAAGAATTACTGAGTATACTGCATATAATAAAAACGAAAAAAGAAATAAAATCCAAGGCATTATTATATGTTTAGAAAAAATCACTT
>CANHPI010000298.1 GCA_947462425.1 Bacteroidota bacterium | reverse complement strand
TTAAACTCCTTTTTTGATAAACGAATATATTTTAACCAATCGTTATTATTTACAACGTTGGTTTTAGCGGATTTCAAAACTGGTAATTTATCTCTAAATATTTTAGGCATATCAAATAATTGTAAATAGATACGAGTTATTTTTATGAATATTACAAAAAGTTTTAATTAAAAGTATTTACTCTCTAAATAATATATAGATTTAAAATACAACGTGTGTTTATTTATTTTTAATGTGTTAAAACAAATAAGTTAAATATAAAGTTTTATATTTTACAACACATGTGATTTAAAAATAAACTGTCAATATTTTTGTATTTTTTTCTATATTTAAATTAAGATTTAAATAAGAACCGACAAGTAAAGCCTATTAAAATAATGGAAATTAAAATATTTGATAACGCAGCTATAAGACAATCTTTAGAATTTGATTTCAGGAAAATCGAATCTAAAAATTTGTATGGAGATGTACTTTCTGAAATAAAAGAAATAGTTAAATCTGAATTTAGTAAAATATCTGAACTCTTTTCTAATTCACAAAATTTAAAAATTAAAATATCGCTCGAGTCTGAAAGTAAAACAGCAAGTGGTACTAAGTTAGCGAGTTTTGATGTTGAATTAAGTTCTGATACTGAGTTTATATTTTACATTTATTACCCTTCAATAAAGCAATTGGCTAATAAATTGCTAAAAATAGATGTGGATAAAAACTATAGCTTAGAAAATACAATTTTACACGAGTTTATTCATGCCTTAGATTTAAATACTTTAAAAGAAACTCATTTAATTGAAACTAACGATATAAAACTTACAAAAAAAGAAAGTGTTTTTATTTCAACTGAAAAAGGTTTAAGTATTCATAAAAACAATGTTTTATGGGCATTTATTTCTTACTTTTCAACTTTCAGAAATGAAGGCATTGCTATACTTGGTCAAAAATTACTTGGAAATACTATTTCTAATTTCGAGGATAAAGACATTGAAAGTTATTTAAAATTGTTTAGATATCAAATAACAGAAGTAGTAAGTCATACCACGGATTTAAATTTTTACAGCGAAATAGAAAAGCATGAAGTATATGAAAAATTAAATGAATTATACTTAAGTGCCTATAGCTATGCAGAATTAATTGTACTTGTTTTGATAGGAACATTACACCCTGATATAGAATATAAAGTAATTAAAGCACAGGATTATATCTTAGGCAAATCAAAAAACGAATTATCTAAATCGGATATTCATGATTTATTGAAAATTGCAATGGATATTGATGTTTCTGAATTTATTAATGGAATTTTACGGCATCCATTTTTAGATAAAAAAGAAGCTTTATTTTGTAGAAAGTTATTATTTGAATGTTGTGCAATTATTCAAGATGATACCGGAGAAATATATTTAGATGGAATAACACGCTTTGCTAAAACAATTGGAGTTATAGGTTATAATCAAAATAGCAGTTCATTTATTGATGCAATGCAAGCAACTATAGGTTCATGCATGAGCGTTACTGAAATAAAGGAATTATATGTCATGTTTGATGAAAAAACATATTCCGAAGATATTGTTGAGTCAGTAAAAAAAATGGCAAATACTTTGTATCCATTAGCAGTTTTAGAAAATAACGAAATTGCAAAATGGGCTTTAACGTATTTGCTTGATGATGAAGATTTAATTTATGATGATATTTCAATTATTGGTTGGCAAGATGATTGGCTGGTTTTGAATGCTGCTTTAAATATTATTGAAAAGTAAAATGTCCTGATATATTTCTACTCAATAAATCCTATGTAATCATTTTAAATCATTAAAAAGGTTTTTGACTAAGCATATTTATTGGCTACAAGTGCTGCATGATTGCAATTAAATCAAAATGAAAATATATATTTTAAAAAAGATAATAATTTCCTTAAAGTTAAAATATTTTTATATCACATGTAATATTTATAAAAAACAATCGTATTAATATAAACCAAAAAAATAGAAATTATGAAAACTACATTAATTATTAGAATATCATTATTATGTTTGCCTATATTTATTATAGGATTTATTGTTAAATCAATGCATTGGCCTGGAGGGCATTTTTTATTTATAATAGGTGGCATGGGGCTTGCTTGTTATACTACAATCCTGGCCCTTACTATTGATTTTAAAAAAATTTCAAAAATTATAAATCATATGGATGAGGAAGTTGACAATCATAATTTTAAGAAACAATTTGAAGAAGAAGTTGCGGAGGACGACTTATTAAGTAAATAAAAATTAAACTGTTTGGTAATTATATTTTGTTATGAATAAGCCATAAAAAATATTTTTTTCTTAGAACGTTAACTAATATTAAATTTATTAAAAAAGTTATTATTATGAATAAAGAAATTGAAGCTTTAGATACTCTGATGGATGCAATGACAGAGGAAGATCAAATTATTGCATTAGATAATAAATTCCCTTACTTGTATAGTAAAGCAAGCACCTATTTAAAAATTGGCGCAGATAAATATAGGAAAAAGGATTTTTTTAAAAAGCCATTATTAGATTTAGATAATGATGAACTAGAAGCAATTGAAAGTGGATGTAAACAAATTATGCAAGGAATTGGATTTGTTAAAGAAAAACCTTTTACAGGGCTTCATATAAGAGGATTTAATTTGCTATTAGATTTAATGCATTTTGAATCAATTGGTCGTAAATCTCAATCTATTAAAATTGATGGAAAAACATGTTTTTTAGATGAAATAAAATTTAAACATGTTATGGATGGAAGTGAAATAACATATTATAATCTTGTTTCAAACTAAATTAATATTATTTTGGATAAACAATATATAATAGAGATAAGAGACACTGTATATCATACACTTGATCATCATAAACTTACGCCCTTAAAATATGAATCTCCAAGTTCGTCTTCTGCAATTGAATTTATTAAAGCCGAATTGCCATCTGCAATATATTTAACAGATTCAAAACTGAGAATATATTGCTCTTTTTATTTGCTTTTGATTGCCCAACTATCGCCAAATAAATTAGCGCGTAACTATGCTTATAATGAGTTTATAAATCTTTATAATGACCTTGAAAAATCATTGCTTATAAAAAAGTATTGGTTAAAAATTAGCAAACGCAGATATCACGCTGGCACAGAAAATTATTTTAAAACCTGGGATCGTTTTATTAGGATTAGGAAAGATAATTTTTTAAACATAGATTATCCTATTTGGATATTGATTATTGAACATTATTCAAGTTCATTTTATTTAGAAGGTTGGACCTGGAATAAGATTGAAGGCAACGAAGGGTGGTATTTAGACCAAACACTTTTAAATATGAGAAATATAATGGAAATGGAGCAGTTGATAGTTGATATACATACTTTTGATTGTATACATTTGTTACCAGAAAGTACATTTGCATATATGAAGGACCCCGAGAGGTTTAATCGTGAAGATGATAATTGGATTGATGCTTTTTCGAAAATAAAATTTACTTAAGTGTAATAAAATTATTTTTTATAGAATTAATTTGAGTTAATATTAAGGGCTTTTTCTAACCGCGAAGCATATTCCGTTTTTAGTGATTCAGGTTTAATTATTTTTATTTCTCCTGCACAACCAAGTAAAAAAGACATAAATTCATAATTTGGAATAAGAAAGAATTCAAAGATGCTTTCTGTTGCAGTTTCTTCAATCAATTTTTGAGAATGATGAATAGTTCTTGTTTTTAGATAGCTAGCTTTTAAGGTATCAAAACTAATTTCTATTTGTTCTGCTTCTAATGAAGGGTTTACTGTTATTCCATAATAATTT
>CANHPI010000297.1 GCA_947462425.1 Bacteroidota bacterium | reverse complement strand
CCAGCATGTGCTTGTGGTGAATCTTTAGATGTTCCTGTTTATCGTTTCTTAAAAGAACCCCTAACACGTGCCTTTGGAACTGAATTTTACGCTGCTTTGATTGAAACAGATGAAGCATTGAAAACTAGGAAATAAAAAAAGGCTACGTAATTGTAGCCTTTATTGTTTGGTTTAAAACCCAACTAATTTCCCTGTAAAGTTTGTTTTAGCACCTTTAATGGTGTAAACTAAAAATTGCTCGGTTGAGATTGGTTTCCAAGTAATTTCAATGTTTTCATTGCTCGGTTGAATGGTTTGTGTATGCACTATTTTACCATCCAATGTTGTAATACTCAAAGTGACTGCTAATTGTTTGAATAATAAGCTACTTTTTTTTGCTTTAACTGTTTGATTTTATTAATAATTTTTGCCTCAATTTTTTCACCAAAATGATAAGAAAGCCCCAAGCGAAATGATAGATCATACTTAGAGGGCAACTCATCTAAATTAAACTTATTATAATAATTATACTTATTATAATGACCAAAATAAGATTCATTATTCAAAATTCTTTGAAAATCTATAGTAGTAAAAAGGGTGAAGCGTTTTGACAAGTTATATGCTATCCCTATACGCGCATTGAGAGCAAAATCCTTTCTATATGCAGTAATGATTTCTGCTTCATAATATATTAAATTGTAAAGATTTGAAAGGAGATAAGATTCTTCTCCTTCACGAAAATTTATGCCTAAACCGTAGGTAAAATCAACTGTTTTAAAAAATTTAATTTTCCTTGAATAAGTTATGTTGATAGTGTTAAAAAATTTATGTAATAACAAAGCAGGTGGTCCTGTATAATTATTAAAATCGCCTAATTTCCGAAATGATCCTCTGTAAAACATTTTCTCTATAGAGATAAAAGATTTAGGCGTTAGTTCTCTTTCATATTGAAAACCAAAAGAATCATTTAAATAACCACCAAACATATTTTGAAAAGCTAATAAATCATCAATAGTAAATAGCTTATAATTTGCTGGATAAAAAGCTTTACCTTTAAATAGATCATTACCATCAAAGAAATTATGAATAATTCCAGTCTGAATTGAAAGTGAGTTCTTGTGTTGACTATTTATACTTATTGGAACGTTTGTTCCAATAAGTATAAATAAATATCTTATTATTTTCATTTTTCAATTAAAATTTTCTTAGTGATTCGTTGATTATTAATCTGAAATTCTATCAAATAAATTCCATTGTCAATATTGGACACATCAGTCTGAAAATATAATTCTGTCGGATTGATTTCTTTAATTATTTTTCCATGTAGATCAAATATATAAATTGTTTTATCAGAAATAAATGGAAGTTCAAAATTTAAGATTGAACTTGTTGGATTAGGGTAGATGTTTATTTTATTAGGATTTATAAACTCATTAATTGTTGCAGGTATGCAATTATAATTTGCACTTATGTTAACATTATTCCATGCGTCAACTGTTGATTTGTGTTCTTGTGAACATTGTCCATATAAAAGAATAGCAGCTGTTATTGTTGCTTCTTTGGAGTCTGTATATTGTGATGAATTCATTAAAATTGATGTTAATGCAAGGTAAGAAATTTTAGATGCTTTATTCATTCCAATCCCAATTAAATTTATATTACTCTGACCCGCACTTAACAAATTAAACCATTTGTTTTGTACTCCTGAATTAATGTGTACACCACCCCGATCTACATCCATTGGACAATTATCGCAAAAATAATTACCGCCATAATTTTTTGGTTGACCTAATTCATAAATTGGAATTTTGTTGTTGTTAGGATCAAAAATAAAGTTACCATTCAGATCAGTCATGTATTGACCTGTCCAATGATTACCTCTTGTTTGAGGGTTGCTTAATGAGCGTGTAATCTGTATTGGAATAGTTGGAATATGATTTCCTATTATCCAATCCGTTAACCCATTGTCTAGAGTTTGTGCTTGAATTACAGTGCCAAAAATATCACTAAATGACTCATTTAAGGCCCCTGACTCATGTTCATAAGCTAAATGAGATGAATAGTTTGTGACACCGTGTGTAAACTCATGACCGACAATACTGGGTTCCATACCATAATCCCAAGCTTGCGCTGTTTTACCAAATACTAAGTCATTAGTAGAATTATTTTGGTAAAATGCATTATTTTCATTTAGTTGTGTGTAAACGTGAATTCCTGCACCTTGTCCATTCATTCCATTTCTATTAAATGTATTTTTAAAATAATCCCATGAATTGGTAACATTAAAATGAGTTGAAGTTTCTGTTAAATAAGTATTTCCCCAATTTGTTGAAGAAGAACTCGTTTCTGACATTTGGCTCCAGGTTTGATTTTCAACATATTTTTTTGTATGTATGTCATGGCCATCATCCATTGCAAGAAGTCTATAATTTTGATAAAACCCTCCCCTCCATTGTGTGTCTAAATTTTTACTTCCATAACCATATACATTTCCATTTACTTGACATTGATTTGACCTAATTTTTAAAATACTTCCATCAGAAGCATCTAAATAATAGATGTTTGTTTCATGTGAAGGAGCTAAAGTCGTTATTGTTATTTTATAAGCTAACTTATACCTTGAACCATCAATTACTCCTTGCATATTTTTTAATTCATCTACAGCAAAAAGTAATTCTGCAACAGGATACCATGAAGCAGTGCTATCATTTTTATCAATTCTTATTTGTTGTTCCCAAGCTTGATTTTCCCATGCAAATTCGACCTCATGATTATTCTTAAGATTATTAATTAATTGCTCTATAGCTTCATTATTTGTTAAATTTGGGATAGCATTAGTTCTAATATTTTCAACAAATTTTGCATTGATAAAACTTAATGATCCTTTTTTGTCAAAATGTTCTATACATCCGGCACCTTCAACAGGTATACTTTTAAATATTTGTTGATATTTATAATGAGTAAATCCAACTAAACTATCAGTATGAAAATCAATTAAAAGCATTTGATTTTCTAAATCAGGTGTATTATATCTATACTGTTCGTATATATTACCTACTTGAAAAGTATTTGGAACATTAAAATAAAAAAAACCACTTTCAATTGGAGAAGATAAATACGGTGTAATATCATTTACATATTGCTCATATTTAGGGTAAATTTGTAAATGAGCAAAACTTAATTTTGTAACTATACCTATTAGCAGAATAGTTTTAATTGTACTTATTTTTTTTACTATTTTGAAGATTGGTAGCGTAAAACCAGTCTTAGCAAGGAACAAAGCCACTGCAGTTGAGGTAATTGTTTTCATGAATAAAATATTAGTAGTTATTATTATAGTTAATTAGCGAAGTACTTCACAGCCAAGTTAGACTAATTTTTTTAATATCCAATTTTTTAACAAAAAAGGCTACATAACTGTAGCCTTTATAATTTGTTGTTGTTTGTCTTTATTTTTTGCGTGCTTCTAGCCAGAACACATTTGACTTGCGTCGGATTTTGTGCCGCCTATAACCACTGGCTTGCTTCTAGCCAGAACACATTTGACTTGCGTCGGATTTAGTACCGCCTATAACCACTAGCGTGCTTCTAGCCAGAACACATCTCACATGAGTCTGGGTTTTCTAAAGAGCAAGCGATTGCGGCAGCATCTTCTTCTAACGCTTTAGCGCTAACTGCAGGCTCTTCTTCAACCGTTTTGTCAACTGTGAATTTAATCGCATCTGTAGCTGCTTTTGTACGTAAATAGTACATTCCAGTTTTCAATCCTTTTTCCCATCCGTAGAAATGCATCGATGTCAATTTACCAAAGTTGGCATTCTCCATGAAAAT
>CANHPI010000296.1 GCA_947462425.1 Bacteroidota bacterium | reverse complement strand
TGTGAAGTCAAGGCTAGCATTATTCCTTCAAATAAAGCAATGATTGTTGTTGCTGTCCAAAATATTATTTTCTCTTTTTTCATTTTCTATATTTGTTTAATTTAAGATATTTTTTCTTTCTCCGATTCTGCTTTACAATGACCGCCAAATTATTAATTGCCGCTAAATTATTTAATCTTCATGCCCTTTGGCATTTTTTATTTTTTGAAGTAAATACAATTCTTCTTCTTTTTGCATTTGCAATTTTAAAGAATCACTAATATCATTCTGTCCCAACTTATCTAAATTTGGTTTACCTGCATTTACCCAAGCGGTATACCATAAACTACCAACCATAATAATACTTTCACGCATCCTACGCTCTACCTGACCTTTAATCATTAAATCATAACGGTTTGTATATTCCACCGAATAAACTTTTGCCATTAAGCTTCCTCTGTTTTCAAATGCATATTTTTGATCTTGAGGAAATGATTTATTTAATAGTGCTTCAAATTTTAAAACACTATCCACTGCCATGTGGCTATCGTAAACTACTTTCCAAGCTGCCATTAATGGAGAATCAACATACTTTGCTCTTCCAACAAAATAATCATAGTCCTCCGCTTTTAATTCAGGAATTCTACTTTCCCAAAACCCATGAATACCTCTTTGTCCGGTTAATTGTCCATTATAATTTTCGGTTGTATGCAATGGCACATGCGCATCTGCAATGTAGTGTCCTAAATCGGCACTGTAATTTAAAATTCTATCTAAATTTTCATCCTTAAATGCGTTTAGCAATTTGTAATAATGTTTTTCTATTTGCCATGGCACAATACCGTAGGCCATTAATGTATCTTCGGTATATTTTGCAATAGCCGCTTTCCAAAATTTTGGCACACTATCAAATGCATGTTCGCCATAATGATCAATATCAATATAATGCCGAGGTGCCTCCCCCTCTACTCCATAACGGCGTTTATCAGGATCAACAGCATGATTGGTAACAAACTCAATATGTTTTTTATAAAAGGTAACCATTTCGGGTGGCAACGTAAAAACAGCCATACGATTGATGCGTTTATGTCCATAAAATCCCCATGATTGAGAAGATTCTTTTGGAAGAAACAAAATAAATCCTAAACAGATAATAACAATTATAACAACTCTTTTACTCATTTTTTTACAAAGGTTTATAATTATTAAAGATACAAAAACACTTTATAAAAATAGATAAATTAATACTTGCTAAATAAAAATACTAACACAAACATCTTATCTTTACAATAAGTTAATACATGAAATTTGTAAATAAAATAATTGTCTTCAGTTTTCTGATTGTAATTTCTAGATATTCTTTGGCTCAATCTAGAATACAAGAACTATCAGCAACGCAATACAAACAAAGTGTTATTCTTAACTTTATAATAACAGCGGGAAATGCTTGTTCAGGTTATAAAATTGAACATTCAATAGACTCCTTAAACTTTGAATTACTGTATGATTTTTCAGGGATTTGTGGTGAATTAACTAAATCTCAAAGCATTTCATATTCTCATGAGACTCCACTTAAAAACAAAAGAAATTATTATAGAGTATTAATTCCTCCGGCAGATTACTCAACGATTTCATCTCTTGTATTTATTGATGTTTCAGAAAAAGGTTATATACTATTTAATAATCCAATTAATCAAAATTTACTTCTATTAAGCTCTTACACAAACAGTAAACTTAAAATTTATAATCAATTTGGGGAGTTAGTGAGGGAATTTTCCCCTAACGAAAACGGCTTATATAATGAAGATATTACAGCTTTGCAAAGTGGAATATTATATTTTGAAATCGAACCTAAAATAGGCAAGACCATCTTTGGGAAATTTATAAAATTATAGTTAATAACCTATAATTAAGCGCCTCCTTTTAACAATAACACTTTTTTTCATCATTACATTTTTAATAATATTGTAAAAATATATTTGCTAAAAAATAAGTGATTGCTTACTCAATTTTAACAATTAAAAAGTCCCATTCAAAAATAATGAATGGGACTCCTAATAAATTTATAAAAAAAATTAAGCTTTTGCTTCTTGTGCTGCTTTAATTTTAGCTTTAATATTTTCAGTAGTTGTAGAGTTTGGTCTTTCAATAGCAGAACCAGTTGCTCTGTCCCACACTAAACTCGCTAAAACTCCTAATGCGCGCGATACGCCGAATAATACAGTATAAAAATCATACTCATGCATTCCGTAATGCACTAACAATGCTCCTGAGTGTGCGTCAACATTTGGCCAAGGATTTTTAATTTTCCCTGTAGATTCCAAAATTGGAGGCGCAACTTCATAAACCATTTGTACAATCTCACAAATGTTATCGTGCTTAATATATGTTTTATAAAAATCTTGTTGTGCGGTAAAACGAGGGTCGGTTTTACGTAACACTGCATGTCCGTAACCTGGTACAACTTTTCCTTCTGCTAACGTTTTTTTGATGTATTCCGCAATTTGTTCTTTTGTTGGTAATCCTCCACCTAAATTTTCTTTCAACTCCATAATCCAACCTAATACTTCTTGATTTGCTAAACCATGCAAAGGACCAGCTAAACCATTCATACCAGCAGCAAATGCTAAATAAGGATCAGATAATGCAGAACCAACTAAATGTGTAGCATGTGCTGAAACATTTCCTCCTTCGTGATCAACATGAATTGTTAAATACAAACGCATTAATCGTTTCATATCAAAATCTTCATAACCTAACATATGAGCAAAATTTGCTGCCCAATCTAATTTATGATCTGGTTCAATATGAACGCCACCTTTGTATTTACGACGGTAAATGTATGCTGCAATGCGCGGTAAACGTGCAATTAGATTCATTGAATCTTCATATACATAATCCCAATAATCTTTTTTATTAATTCCTTTTGCATAAGCTTTTGCAAATAAACTTTCTGTTTGCATAGCCATAATACCAATCACAAACTGTGTCATTGGATGAGTATCAGTAGGTAATTTTTCAATTACATCAAATACATGTTTAGGAACATTACTTCGTTTTTGCCACTCGCCGGTAATAAAACTAACATCTTCCTGAGTTGGTAATTCACCAACTAACATTAAGTAAAAAATTCCTTCTGGCAATGGTTCAGTACCACCCGGCGCTTTTGGTAAATGTTTACGCAATTCAGGAATAGAATATCCTCTAAAACGAATTCCTTCTTCCGGATCTAATTTTGATGTTTCTGTTACCATACCAATCATACCTTTCATTCCTTGGTAAACTTGAGCTACGGTAATTTCACCTAATTTTAAATCTCCATGATTTTTAATAATATCTTTAATTTCTGCTGCTAAAGGAACTGCTTTTTCGCGAAATTTATCTTTTAATCTATCCATTTTTATAGTCGTTTTAAAAACCTTGTAAATTTATGCAGTGTATTGATTTAAACAAATTTAATTTTCATTATTTTTAGAAACTTTTCAGAAATAAATATTGGCTATTGCACTAAAAATTCATTGTTTTCACTACTAAATAACCTGCCCATAAAATTAAAAATCCAAGAGGACTTGAAATCTAATTCATTATGAGACAATAAACGCTGTTCTATATTGGATGTATATCCAACATAATTTTTTTCATATTTTTCGGAATAGAGAACGTAAACAGTATACATATTTAACAAAAAAAAGCCCATTCTTTAGCAGAACAGGCTTCGTAGTGAGGAGGAGATTTGAACTCCCGTCCGCCAGCTGGCGGATATGAATCCTATGCTAAACCAATTAAGTTCCAAATAAATCCTCTGCCTTTTGCACTTTTTAATTGTTTCTCTCTCCTCAT
>CANHPI010000295.1 GCA_947462425.1 Bacteroidota bacterium | reverse complement strand
ATGTAATTCCATTCCAGCAATATACTTTGCAATATCATTATATATAGGATGAGTTTTTGGCGTAATATTAACCTCAATACTATCTAATTTTATTTTAACTTTTTCAAAATTCTTTCTACTAAAATTAAGATTATCATTTTTTTGACTTGAATTATTACCGCAACTAACAAGAATAGGCAGAACAATCATAACTAGAAGATTAATTTTATTTATTTTATAGTTTGATAATTTACCATCAGATATATTAATAAAATAGGTGAATTCAGTTGAAATTGTTTTGTAAAAACGTAATACATTTCTATTCATAAATTTATATATATAAAGTTGTTAAGGATGCTTTTATATGTGCGTATATATTTAAGTAGATTGTTTTAGAGTATGATACTTTTTTATTTGAAGAAAAGAGTATGATAAGAAAATAATCATCAATAACTAACTTAAAACTATTGATTTAAAAAATTAAACAAACTACTTTTTCTTAGATGCAATCATAAAATTACTATTCTTATCCTTAAAGTTATATCCAATACCAAAACCAATTGGTTTAGCGCCTTGTTTTTTATACAATGAATCTAAATCCATTTGATAATAACCAGAAAATCTAGGAACAGGTTTTAAATATTGTCCAAAGAAAGAATAATCCCATTTATGATTATCATACAAAAAATAATGAAAAGCAATGCCACTATCATCCTGCACAACATGTTCACTTTGATTTAAAATAATAGTCCGTACAACCGAAAAATAGCTATTATGCATTAAATAAGAAGCACTTTTTAAATAAGTATTAATAGTTCCCATAGATTTTAAATAAACTATAAAACCATTATTATTTTTCAAACTACCATCTGCAGCATTCAATGAAAAATATAACAGCTTTTTCTCATTATTGTTTTTATCCCTAAATTTTATTTCAACTCCTTTAGTTGCTGATTTATATTTTTTAAGTTCTAAAAAAGAATTTAGAAAAACAGTATTACCTGCACTATCAATAATAATTGGTTTAGCAGAGCAAATAGAATTTCCTATGCGTTTTAAAAACAAAAACAATAAATGTAATGTACCATCAACCTCAGCATTTCTTATGTCTTTACTCATACTCGCAGTTCTAAAAAAACTAAATTTTAAAATTGTATTCAATGATGTATTAACTTTATTGAAATAAGAGTACAACGAATCTGAATTTTCTTTTTTAAAATTAGGTAAACTACCAACAGGCTCTAAACCTATCATTACATACTTATCTGCTTCCGGGAAAAATGTTTGAGCATATAAAATATCTGGTCCTGAAAAAGGATAAAATAAAGTAGATTGTGATTTTACAACTTTAGAGATTTCGTTCACTTTAAAATTTCTCAAATTATTTAAACGACTCGTATCAAATTGCATCCATCGTTTATCAAAGTTTTTACTAAATACTTTAAAATCATGAGAAGTTTGTATGAATTTATAAACTGAACTTGAATCTGCAATACCCGAAATAATATTAGCAAGAGCATTTAAAGTATCATTAATCGGAGTATCAGCTTCTTTATCTATTTGTAAAGAATCTTTAAATTTTTTCTCAACTTCTAAAACATAATTATTAGTGTCTTTTATTAATACATCATTCTTTTCAGAAAATATTTGCGAACATCCAACTATTAATACTAAAACCGTAATAAAAAAACTTGCTTTTTTTAACATAACTCTTGCTTTTTTTGCTTTACTAATTTTTTTCCAATAAAATAAACTAATCCGCCAACCGCAACATTTAATAATCCTAATAAGGATTCTGTTGGTTTTTGCTTAAATACAAAATAAATAGTAAACGCATTTAATAATAAAAACAAGATAGGTGTTACCGGATATCCCCATGTTTTATAGCCTGTATTAGGTATTTTTTTTATCCTTAAAATAAAAACACTACTAACCGTTAAAAAAGTAAATATGCTCAAACTGAATCCTACAAAAGTTAACACCGCTTCAAACTGTGATGTAATAATAAGTAGCGCTGTAATTAGAGATTGAGTAATAACTGCTATATATGGAACTTGAGAATTATTTATTTTTGATAAAATAGATAGCATTGGCAAATCTTCTCCCATAGATTTTATAATACGGGGACCAGCCATAATCATAGCGCTTATTGATGACAATAATAAAATAGCAATTAAGATGCTCATTAATTTGCCGATGGTAATACCAAAAATATGAGCCGCACTAACATGACCAATTTCTAAAACACCTGTCAATTCAGACATTGGTGCACTATATAAAAAAATAAAATTTAAAAGAACATAAATCACAGTTACAATCAAAGTTCCTAACAACAATGCTTTGGGTAAATTTTTCTGAGGATTTTCCATATCTCCTGCTAAATAAGATGCAGCATTCCAACCACTATAAGCATATGACACATATATTAAAGACACCCAAAAACCAGCACTAAAAATTTCATTTAGAGAAGTTGATTGGGGTGCGATTGTAATTACATGACTTGGTGTATGAATAAATCCAGCAATTATAAATCCAATAATAACAACTACTTTTAATAACGTTAATATTTTCTGAACTCCACTACCAACTTTTAGATGAAGCGAGTGAATTAATGTAATAATAGCAACTACTGATAAGGCACAAGCAGTAATGTTAATTTCGGGAATAATTTTATTAACATAAGTGGCCAAAGCCATTGATGCTAGAGCAATAGGCGCCGCAAACCCAACCGTTGATGAAACCCAACCAGACATAAAGCCAACACTAGGATGTATTAATTTTGATAAATAAACATATTCTCCTCCACTACGAGGTATGGCCACTCCAAGTTCCCCATAAACTAAAGCTCCACAAAAAGAGATAATACCACCTAATAACCACAACACCAAAATACTGAATACGGAATGTAAATCAAATAATTGAAAACCTAAACTTGTAAAAACACCTGTTCCTATCATATTAGCAATTACTAATGATATAGCAGTATAAAATCCAATTTTGTATGTATTATTCATAAAATTATTTTTGTAGTAACCAATTTATTATATCCCTACGTTTTATTAAACTCATCAGTTTTATTACTAATGCAATAACTAACAATTATTCTTAAATCAAAAGTTAATTTCATTAATCGAATGATTGTGTCGATTTAGATGAAGTTTCCAAGATAATTTGATATTCTTCGGGAGTTAAGTCACTATAATAAAAGTTAATTGGATTAATTTTTTCATTATTTTTAATTACCTCGTAATGCACATGCGGACCACTGCTTAGGCCGGTACTGCCAACGTAGCCAATCAAATCACCTCTTTTTACTTTTGTGCCCGGTGTGGTTGCCATTTTACTCATATGGCCATATAAGGTTTGGTAACCGTATCCATGATTTATAACTACATGATTTCCATACCCCTGTGATGCTGCATCAGCAACTTCAACAATACCATCACCGGTTGCATAAATTGGTGTTCCCTGCTCTGCTGTAAAATCCATTCCAGCATGAAACTTTTGTGTTTTGTAAATTGGATGAGTTCTCCAACCATAACCACTAGGCATATGTTTTAAATTTTTATTATTAATAGGCATAATTGCAGGAATTGAGGCAATTAATTTTTCTTTTCCTTTTGCCATTTTTACAACTTCATCAAACGATTTTGATTGAATATACAATTGTTTAGTAATTCTATCTAACCTTTCAGTTGCCTTCTTCATTAACTCAGAATTGTCATAGCCTTCTAAATCTTTATAACGATCGCTACCACCAAAACCTGCTTTACGTATAGATGATGGAATTGGTTCTGCTTCAAAAATAACGCGATAAATATTATCATCACGATCTTGTAAATCATTTAATACAGTT
>CANHPI010000294.1 GCA_947462425.1 Bacteroidota bacterium | reverse complement strand
TTTTGTAAATAAATTCTTCATAGAAAATAGTTTTTAAAAAATATAATAGAATTAAAATAGTTTTTACAAACAATATGCCAAAAATACATTTTAATATTATTAAGTTATGATTTTATATTAGAAAAGCATAACATTTTACTATTTTTTTGGCTTCTGAGCAGGCATTTGTTCCATAAATACTCCCTCAGCAACTTTAAATTTCCCTCTGTTTGGTCCCGCTGGAACTATATCACCAATACCAATCACTTTCTCTACATCATAGCCATATACTTCCCAATCCACAGGCCAATAAAAAATATCTCTTCCTTGTGGTTGATTTTTAGCTTTTGCTGAAGCTGGCTCTAAATCTGATTTTAACCAAGCCGGTCCAGGAGCTTGATGGAAACGACCTTCTCCATAACCTGTTTTTGGCTTAACTACTATTTGATAATCAATTGTCCCTGAATGTGTACCTCCGTTTATTTCAACAACATCAAATCCTGTGGAGGTTTTGTTTACAATTGCAACTCCGTTGTAATAAAGCATATCTACTGGCGTACAAAATACACGAATTGGATTTTCTTTATTTACAACAATAATATCTGCTAAAATAGGATCCAAATCAACATGTGCTTTGCCATTAACTAGTTCCACCGTACCATAATCCTGATACCAATATTCTGGAGACTCAGGAGCAGTTAAAGTAATACGACCATGATTTTTTGTTGGCACAATTTCAGAAACAGCATTAGTTCCTGTGATTTTTCTATTTACGCCTCCAAAAGAAGTTCCTACGTAAGCAAAAGCTTGACTAGTACCAGCGTAATTTAAGGCTTCAAAATATCCTCCAGCTCTAGTAGTACTATTAGTATAAGCTTGGCCAAGAACACCAAAAGCATCTTGGTTTTGAGAATTAGCAGTAAAATTCCCACCAATTGTATATCCTGGATTTCCTGTGGCAGTGCCACGATTTGAATAACCCCTTATTGCAGCTTGATAGCCTGTTAAAGTTGTGCTACTATTATTTAGTTGCCCATAAATAGTTGGAGGATTAAAGGTACTTGAAGCTGCGTTTTCGACATAATTATAGGTTGCCATCCATACACTCGAAAAATTAATATTTGCCGCAACGTCAGCGAGTCCAGTTGACTGTGCAAATGAAGAAGTATAACCCGCAGCTGGATTAGCAGCATAAAGGCCAGCTCCTTGGAGAGTTTGTAAAGGAGTTCCAAAAGTAATATTGGTTTCACGCCCCAAATATCCTCCAACATTTGAACTGTGTCCATAAACACCATTATTTAGACCGCTAGATAATACTTCGAGCTGAGCAGTAGGAGCTGCAAGCCCAATACCTGTAAAACCAGTGGTTTGTTTAACTCTCATACGTTCAATATTATTAGTGCCAAAAACTATATCGTTTGCATCGGTTGTTCCTAAATAATGTTCGGCAGCACCAATGGTTGATGTGCCGTACGTTACAGGAGCAGCAGGCGTTGTGTTACTAGTGTTGCCATTTAAATACCAAGGATTTCCAGGGGAATCATTGTCAATTAAGTTTATCCATCTAGAAGCACTTGTACTCCAATAATAATAACCTTTACCGTTACCTCCTGTAGGCACTGCTGAACTATAAACCAATAATCCGTCAACTGCAGTTCCTGTTAGCGGAGCATATGTGCTAACTGATGTTAAAACAACTCTTGGAATCAACAAGCCTTTATCTGTTGAAACAATATCTAACATAGCACAATTAGCAGGAGTTGCACCCGTGCTATTAATACCAACATTTTGTGAATATGCTAGCTGAAAAACAGCTGACACTAATAAGGCAAAAAGAATACATTTTAGTTTCATAGTTATTATTTTTTACGGTTTTAATTATCGGCAATAATTATTTTTTTACTAATTAAACTTTCATTATTTCTAAAAATGGTTACATAGTAAACACCATTGCTTAAGGTATTTAAATTTAGGTTAAACTGGTTGTAACCCTGTTGTGTTACAATTGCCTGTTGCATAATTATTTGACCAAGGGTGTTGTGTATTAAAACTTCATCATTACTGTCTATTAATGAGTTTAAAAACAAACTTACATTTTTAGTACCATTATTGGTAATAAGAATGTAATCGGTTTTGTCATTACAGGGTTCTGCCGCAATAATTTTTAATTTTGTAGTTGTATTATTAAAATCTGTTTGCCATAGCTGGTAATAGGTAGCTGTTTCCTGCTGAGCATTTATGGTATGTTGGTAGCAATGTTTTTGACCAGTAGTTCCGTTACCATTTACTGTATTAATAGCTGTAAAGTTAACACCATCAGTAGATTGCGCAATAGTAAAATACTGATTGTTGGTTTCAGAAGCAGTACACCATTCTATAACAGTTTTATTATTAAGGCAGTGTGCTTCAAAGCTAATCAATTCAATTGGTAAGGGTTTGGTATTATCGTTAAGTGTCCATGCCCTAAAAAAGTTAGCGGCAGAAACACTAACACCTGATACTGTATTATTTGTAGTATTAATTGTACCTGCAGGTAAAAATCCCAAAAAACCTTCCCAATCGTTTATAATTGTATTGTAGCGTTGAGCTTGTAAATTTGCTTCAACAATTGCATTAGTTCCATTTGTTGCCCACTCAGCATCAATATAAGTAAAATTAAGTGTACCGGCTGGTTTTGTGGTGTAACCGTTAGCATCAATAATCCAAAACCGGTCAATAGTTTTGTCAGAATTGTTTGTTATACTAAGTGAACCCATATTAGCAACTCCAGATGGAAGGTAGGCAGTATTATTCCATCCAGTTGCTCTTGCGGCTGCTACAATGCTTGAAAATTTTATATTTCCAGCACCAACTCCTGCTGCTGAAGGTGTAAGGGTGAGTGGGATGGATTCTAAAGTATTTGATAAATAGGGTACCGTGATAGGAGTAGTTGCAGTGGCTAAATTATATTGCAATATGTTATACTCTGCTTCCATAACAATACCATTGGTTGGAGTGCCTATTGTTGATATTGGGGTTGCCGGTGGCGTATTTAACACAAAGTAAATTGGAGTTCCAATTGTTCCTCCGTTTAATTTTATAACACCGCCATTGTTTAATACCAATTGCGGAAATGCCGATATTGAACATAAAAAAAGTAATGCAATTAAAATAGTTAGTTTTAAATGTTTAATGATCATTCTGCATTCAGTTTTTAATGGTTGTAGTTAAATTTTATTTAAATCATCCACTTGTGTGAGCAATTTGTTTTAAAAACGTATAAATATATTATATAATTTTTTAAAAAAAACAATTATACTAATGTTTTTTCCATAAATTGGAAATGTATCAATAAAGTGTCTTTGATTTAAAAAAAGTAAATAAATAGCAAGAGCTTTAAAAAATAATTTGAGAGCTAATAAACCCTATTTAAAAATTATTTTATCAATTTTATTATTGAAAATCATTTTTTTAGTTGAAAAATAATTCAAATATTTTTTTAATAGAAATAAATTGAACTTTGGTTACAAAAAAAAAGAGCCACCGGCTCTTTTTTTAAGTTGAATTTTGAGATATTAGTTAATCATTACAATTACACTGCTTCTGATTCCTTCAAAAATTAAAGAACATAAATATCTACCTGGAGCAATTTTTGTTGGAGGATTTACATCCATTTTATTTGAATCGATAGAGTTTGAGAAAAATGTAGTTGAGTAAATTTCATGTCCGTCATTCATATCATTTAACACAATTTGCACTTCGTGGTTATTTTCAATTCCTGAAAAATCAACTGTAAATTGGCCACTGTTTGGGTTTGGATATACTGTAAACGTAATGTTTTTAGCTTTGATATAATCAACAGAAACAATTTTTGAAATAACTGT
>CANHPI010000293.1 GCA_947462425.1 Bacteroidota bacterium | reverse complement strand
TGGAATGGGTGCCTGAAGATAAATTTGTCATAACCACCGGTGTTGTAAAAGCTCCCCCATCAATTGAATAACTATAGGTTGCCACTCCTCCAGAAACCCCTGTTACTGTATAAGAACCTGTTGCTCCTGCGCAACTTGCAGGACTTGAATTTCCTGTTATTGCTGTTGGTGTTGACGTTGCAACAATAGATGTTGTTTGTGTTAATGATGAACAACCGTTAGCATCTTTTACCGTAACGGAATATGTTCCAGGAGCCAAATTACTTATTATGGTTGCTGTTGAAAAAGCTCCATTATTAATCGCATAACTGTACGTCGGTGTTCCCCCTGAAGTACTAGTAATTGTAAAGCTTCCGTTATTATTACCGCACGTGGCATTAGTTGGAACTATAGTCATACTGGACGGACCAGGTGTCATAGTTAATGTTGCGGATACTGTAAATGTGCAACCAAAAGTATTAGTTAAACTAATGGTCACAGTGCCTGCACCTAAACCTGAAACGGTTTGACCTGTTAATGTTCCTGAACTAGATGAAAATGTAAATGGACCACCTGTTGGTGAAGTATTATTAATAAGAATAACGCCATTATTTAAACCGCAGGTTGGATTAGTAGATGATGATGAAATTGCTGCCGAAGGACTTGGGTTTACTGTAATAACTGTTGTTTTTGTTGCAACACAACCAGCTGCAGATGTTCCTGTTACAGTATAAACAGTTGTAATGGTTGGATTTGCTGTTACTACCGAACTTGTTGTTGAACTTAAGTTTGTGGCAGGTAACCAAGCATAATTTGTTGCACCACTTGCTGTTAATACAATGGAGGCGCCTGAACAGATTGTTGGATTACTTGCAGACGAAATAGATACTGTTGGAGTTGCAATCACAGTAATTGTAGTAATAGCTGTGTTTGAACTTACACAACCTGAACTATTTGTGCCAATTAATGTATAAGTTGTGTTACTTGATGGACTTACAACAAAAGGGAAAGTTGTTAAAGTTTGAGTTGAACTGATTAAGGTATAAGTATTAGCTCCTCCTAAATTAGATGAAGGAGTTAAAGTAGTGCTGTTGCCTGAACACAAAATAGAATTTGAAATAGCTGAAAAAGATACAGTTGGGGTAACAATGGTTACAGTTACAGAAAACCTTGGGCTAGCACTACAACCAGATGCTTGGTTACTTGCATAATAAACTTGGCCACTAACTAAAGTTGTTGTGCTCGTATAAGCAGTACCTCCTGTTGAAGCATTATACCATACAGTATTGGTGCCACTACTTACCGCTAAATTAGAAATTTGAGGTGCTGGATTAGAACAAAAAGTTTGAGTATTTGCACCAGTTGGAATAGCATTTGCACAAAGATAACAACCTCCAATTAAAACTGGCGCATTAACAATAGGAGTTCCTGTTGGAGTAAAAGTATTAATAGGCGTATATGGTCCCAAAATAATCGGCGCAATAGTAAGTGTAGAAGTTGGATTTGAAGAGTTTTGAATACTAAAGGAACCTGAATTTTGTACAATATTTGTCGCAGCTCTAACAAAATAAGAATTGTCTACGGTAAAAGTAGCTCCTTTATTATAGATATCATTCCCATTACCGCCATTTGCCGTATTTGCGGAAAAAGAACATGATTGAACAGCAACTATTGCATTTGTTGCTCCAGATCCAAACGCTGTGTTAACAGCTATCCCTCCACCTCTACCAGAACCACCTTGAGCTACATTGCCAATAAAGTAACAATTATTAAATAAAACATTCTCATTACGTCCCATATTTACCGCGCCTCCCCATACAGGCCCTCCAATGTAATCAGTTACATTATTACTGAATTTAGTTCCATAAAATTTTACAACTGCACCACCATCAACATAAACTGCCGCACCTCCATTCCCGCCACCATTAATGTTATCAGCTAAAATTGAATTTGTAACAGTAACCGTACTAACACCAACAACATACAATCCTGATCCTCCCTGTACGTCTTTACCATTATTTGAAAACGAATAATCAGTAAAGGTCACAATATTACTATTTCCTTCAACATTAACTCCACCACCCGCAATCGACGACCAAAATGTAGTGCAATTTGAACCACCACCAATAAAATCAACTTGAGATGCTCCTGTAATAACTATTGTTGCATCACCACCACCCGGGTTGTTACGATCCGCAAGTACATCTCTTATTATTCCATTTAATAATCCATTTATCAATAAAGCTGTAGCATTAAAAGAATTATTATATTTTGTTAGCATAAATCCTTCTAATGTTATATTATTCCCACTTACTGTACCCCAAAAATTTGTATTTGCACTTGCGTTTTGATTATCAAAAATAGTTAGTAAACTTCCAGCACCTTTTATAGTTAAATTATTTATATTTATATTTAAAAAAACATCATTATATGTTCCGGCATCAACAAAAATAACATCATTTGGAACTGCCAATAATAAGGCTGAAGCCAATGTTAATTTTGGAGAACTAGGCAATAATCCTGTATTTGCACCTGACCCTACAGCCGAAGTATAAATATCCCCTACTGTTGAATTATCATTTACATAAATATTTTTAGCGCTAATTGTATTAACAAGTAACACAAAGATTGAGATCGAAAAAAGTTTAAATACACTTTTCATATTTAGATATTGTTGTTTTTTATCCCGATAACTATCGGGAGTCATAAGGTTTAGCCAATTTATCTTGTCCATATAGCAATCTTGATATGTTTTTTCTTAGATAAACATGAATAAATCATAGTACTTAATATAATTTTATTTTAAATGTAAGAAATTAAAGATTATTCTATTGTTAAATTGTAATTTAAAATAAAACAAAAATAGTAAGTCTGATTATACTAAAAATTGTAATAAATTATCGTTTTTATTAAGATATTCAAATTGAAAGCCTGACAATAAAAGATTATTTTTTAGTAAATCTAAATCTTTGTGGTTTTTAATTTCTAAACCAACTAGTGCAGGCCCGTTTTCGCGATTATTTTTTTTCATATATTCAAAATGTACTATATCATCATTCGGACCCAACACTTCACTTACAAACTCCTTCAGTGCACCTGCTCTTTGAGGAAATCTGATTACAAAAAAATGTTTTAAGCCTTCAAACAACAATGATCGTTCTCTAATTTCTTCTGTTCTCATAATGTCGTTGTTACTTCCACTTACAACACACACCACATTTTTACCTTTTAACTCTTCCTTTAAGTAATCTAAAGAAGCTACAGTTAATGCTCCAGCTGGTTCAACCACAATAGCTTGTTGATTATAAAGATTTAGTATGGTTGTACAAACCCTGCCTTCAGGAACTAAAACAACCTTTCTTAATTTTTGTTTACAAATTTCATAAGTTAAATCACCTACTTTCTTTACCGCAGCGCCATCTACAAACTTATCAATTTCTGTTAACTCTGTATTATATCCATTTTCGATGGATGTTTTCATAGATGCCGCACCTTCAGGTTCAACACCAATAATATATGTGGAAGGACTCTCCTGAGAAAAATAACTTACACAACCCGCAGCTAATCCGCCACCGCCAACAGGCACTAATAAACAATCTATTTTAAAATCGGCATCTTCAAAAATTTCTTTAGCAACAGTTGCTTGGCCCTCTATTACTTTTTCATCATCAAAAGGATGAATAAATGCAGCTCCTTTAACTTTACAAAAGTCAACAGCAGCCTTATAAGCATCATCAAATGTATCTCCTACCAAAATAATCTCGACATGTTCTTTACCAAATAATTTAACCTGACTAATTTTTTGAGAAGGAGTTGTTGACGGCATAAAAATTATGCCTTTAATATTTAATTTACGACATGAATATGCAAC
>CANHPI010000292.1 GCA_947462425.1 Bacteroidota bacterium | reverse complement strand
TGATTCTATTACTAATTCTAAGTTGGCAGTTATTCCTTTTGCCGGGCATACACTAAACTTAGAGGCAATCCCTCAAATGTGTAAATTGATAAAAGAATTCTTAATCTTGAAGTAATCAATTTAACATTATTTAAAAAAAAATTGAGTCGCCCCTAATTACCTATTTTACTTTATTGGCTTCGTTATAACAATCTCTGCATAACGGTTCGTAACTATCGGTTTCTCCTAATAAAACTAAACTTGTTTCATTAGTTTTTCTATGGGACACATGCGCTAAACTTCCACAAGTCATGCAAATAGCATGAACTTTTGTTACATATTCGGCACAAGCTAATAAAGCAGGCATTGGCCCAAAAGGTTGCCCTTTAAAATCCATATCTAATCCTGCAATAATTACTCTTACTCCACTATCAGCAAGTTGATTAACTACATTTACTAATTCCATATCAAAAAATTGAGCTTCATCAATACCAACAACATCTACATCAGATGCTAATAATAAAATATTAGAACTTGAAGGAACGGGTGTGCTATGAATTTCATTTCCTTGATGTGATATGACTTTTTCTTCGTGATAGCGTGTGTCTATTTGAGGTTTAAAAATTTCTACCTTTTGTTTAGCAAACTGTGCACGTCTTAAACGACGAATTAATTCCTCTGTTTTACCAGAAAACATGGAGCCGCAAACTACTTCAATCCAACCTTTTCGACCTGTACTATGTTTAATGTTTTCTAAAAACATGTTTATTATATATTGATAACAAAACCTAAAAATAAACTAAGTAATGAGAAAATGCAGTATTTTTAATTTTTAATTATTCACATTATGCAAACGGATATTTTACTTAAACAACTTCATTCTTCATTGGCCGAATTAAAAGCTACTATTGATAAATTTGAAAAACATCCTTCGCCAAGCACACACTACGCCGAGAATTTGCATTTTGCTATTCATCAAACTAATAAATTAGTATCGGCTTACTTAGTTTTAAAAGAACACAAAGATGTATCGCCTGATTTGAACTTACATTTAAAATTAATGAATGAACCTACGCAAGAAGAGCCCAAGGTAATTATAGAACCAATTAAAGAATCTGTTTTATTTGAGCCAACTGTTGAGCCAAAAGATACTACTAACACAATTACTCAGTTTCCTGAGTCAACTGTTGAAAAAATAGCAGAAATTGCCGAAGTTAAAATTGCAGTAAAAGAATTTCCTAAACTTACCATTACTATTAATGATAAATTTAGAATTATTAATGAATTATTTGAATCGAATGCTACAGAATACAATATTGCAATTGAACAAATAAATGCTGTAAGCTCAAAAATTGAATTAGATAGTTATCTAAAAGGACTAAAGTCTATTTATAATTGGAAAGATGATAGTGAGGTGGTAAAAACTTTATACACATTAGCTCAAAAACGTTTTTTGTAGTTGTCATGCTGAACTTGATTCAGCATCTTCTGAGACCCTGAATCAAGTTCAGGGTGACGAATTAAACAAATAATTTAATTAAAACCACGTGAAACAAATTACTTTTATCTTGCTTATTATACTTTTTTTCTTTCTAAATTCTTATAGCCAAGATACAATCTATGCGCGTGGTATTATTAAAAAATTATGTTCTAAAGAATTATTAGGCCGGGGTTATGTAAATAATGGTGTGAATAAAGCGGCTGCTTTTATTTCGAAAGAATTAAAAACTATCGGAGTTTTAAAATTTGGTAAAACATATTCTCAAAAGTATGAATTTCCGGTTAATACTTTTCCAGGCACAATGTCTGTTGAAGTAGATGGGAAACTAATTGTTGCTGGTAAACATTATTTAATTGAACCATCTGCTAAAACTCTTAAAATGAGATTTCAATTACTTAAAAAGGACAGTGCTACTTATGAGGCTATCACCGATAAACCAACATATAATTTAACAGTAAAATTAAAGAAAAAGTTAACGCATTCTGTTGCTACTGAATTATCCAATAATACAGTTATAGAGTTATTAAAAGATTCTTTTCCAAACGATATAAAAACTATTGATGTTATTTTTGAAAATAAATTTATTCCTCATTTTAAAAGTCAAAATTTAGTTGGATATATAAAGGGTACGCAGCAGCCAGATAGCTTTATTGTTTTCACTGCTCATTATGATCACTTAGGAGCTATGGGAAAGGCGGCTTACTTTCCAGGGGCAAATGATAATGCTAGTGGAGTGAGTGTATTATTAAACTTAGCAAAGTATTATAAAAAGAACCCATCAAAGTATTCTATAGCTTTTATTTTTTTTAGTGGAGAAGAGGCAGGATTGTTAGGTTCCAAATACTATTCCGAGCATCCAATTTTCCCTTTATCAAAAATTAAATTCCTAACCAACTTAGATTTATTAGGAACAGGGGATGATGGTATTATGGTAGTGAATGCAACGGTATTTAAAGAGCAATTTGAAAATTTGAATCAAATTAATTCTGATAAAAATTACGTAAAACAAATCAAACAGCGCGGTAAAGCGGCAAATAGCGATCATTACTGGTTTACCGAAAAAGGAGTGCCAAGTTTTTTTATTTATACAATGGGTGGCATACAGGCCTATCATGATATTTATGATATTGAAAAAACATTGCCACTTACAAAGTATATAGAAGTGTGTAAATTATTAATTGATTTTAATGAGAAATTGTAGCTTATCTAATTTAAAACAAGCTGTGATATTGTTCTAAGGTCATTAACGTATCAGGACCAGTGTAACCCCTTTCTTTAGCCAATTGCAATAGTCTGGATAAGGAAATTGTTTCTTCTTTCTGTTCAGTATCTAAATTATACAATACATAATGATTAATTATTTTATCAGTGCGTGTTGAAACAATAGCTTGTTCTACTAATAAATAACTTTTATCAAAGGCAATTTTATTTATACTCCCCAAACCAGCAAATAGTTCGCCATTATCATTTTCATCAAAGCGACCTACATTTGCTTCATTAAATAATTCCCCATTATCTTTTGAATACATACAGTGAATAGAATATGGATACCGCAGAGGATAGCGGTAATAATCTTTAAACCCTAAGTAAGTATAAAATTCCTCAGGTTCATTGCCTCTAACATTTTCAGATAAGTAACTTTTTAGTAGTGTTATTTGTGAGGATGACAAATTCGCCTGATGTTTATCAATGTTTTCAAAATGTGATAAACTGTCATTATAGTTTTCAAACTGACCAATTTTGTTTTCTGTAAAATTGCCTAAGGCATTTGCTACTTTTTTAACAAATAAAACCACACAAACAATTAGGCCAAGTAAACTGCATAAGAAAATGGTTATCCAAATAAATTTCGATGACTTTTTATCCGCAAGAGAAACCACACCAAAAATAAGCGCAACTACTGTTAGTATTAAACAGAGTATTCCTATAACAACCAGAAGAGCTGCGTTAAAAAACATGTTTACAAAGGAATATTACCGTGTTTTTTCTTAGGTAATTTGGCTGCTTTGTTTTCTAACATTTTAAATGCACGTATTAATTTTTCGCGAGTATCTTCTGGCTTAATGACTTCATCCACATAACCTCGCTCGGCGGCACGGTATGGATTTGCAAAATGCTCAATGTATTCTTTTTCCTTTTCAGCTAATTTAGCAACAGGATCAGATGCTGCGGCAATTTCAGTTTTAAAAATAATTTCAGCAGCACCTTTGGCACCCATTACAGCAATTTCTGCACTTGGCCAAGCGTAGTTCATGTCAGCACCAATGTGTTTACTGTTCATTACATCATAAGCACCACCATAAGCCTTACGAGTAATAACTGTAATTCTTGGAACAGTTGCTTCACAAAATGCATACAATAGTTTAGCGCC
>CANHPI010000291.1 GCA_947462425.1 Bacteroidota bacterium | reverse complement strand
CATTGAATTTATTTTTGCTTTTGAAACAAAGTGTAAGGTTATGAGTTTGTCTTCATCTTTCTCTTTTTTAAATTGAGATAAGGCAACATTTTCAACCACAGCCAGCATATTATTTTCCAAAACGGTGTATAATTTAACTGTAGGATCCGGTACTAATTTTAGATTAACTGTGTCATTTAAACTATACTCAATACATATTTTATCTCTTAAACTTACATAGTATATTTTATCTGGTATAAATCCCTTTTCACTTTTCGGCAATATAAACTTAGCTTTTACATTAAATACCTCCGGTTGATTATAAAATCTATCGCAGTTGTAAATACCAAACGAATTGACTTCTAATGTTCTGTAAACATCTCTGAGGGTTGCCAAGGTATTTTCTTGTTCTTTAATTTCTTTCAGCGTTTCGTCATATTTTTTTGACCACATATCAGGACTAAATTTAAACAAGCTTTTAATAGTCATAATCGCACGAACACGTATTTTAAATATAGTTGGTTTTTTCTTGCCATCGTTTACCGATATTTCATACATATTTCCTTCTATGTTGTTTATTTCAGCTCTTTTAGTTTCTGTCCAACCAGGAAACTCGACATGATTAACGTTTTCCCAAACTACCAATTCAGGTGCTATTTCCAAACGATTTATACGAACCATGTTATAAGAATATACCTCTGCCGATTTTATACCATATTTTACTATGTTATCGGGAAATGTTTTTTTTCTATTTTTAATAAAGGGAGATATTTTATCATAATCATTGTTCAAATATTCATCAAGTAAACTGAAACCGTCAAGAACAAAAAAGTCCTTTTCTAAAAATGGAGTTATTTCTTTTAACTTTTTTAATTGTTTATTTAAGCTAGTTTTTTTTAAATTTTCTGCTTTTTTTTCTTCCCCACTATAAACCCATTCTCCTGTTGTTTTGTTAAGGTAAAAATTAGAATAATCGTTTCCATTGTTATTGCTTGCTAAATCTACTCTAACAGGATATTTAGGATTAATGTTTACTTTTTTACCGCTCTTTGTTTCCGCTAACAATTCGAACATCCCAGCAGATTGAAAAGGTTTTTTAATGCCAGCTTGTTTGTCTGTAAACGTCATTGGGATACCAGAAGCCATAATTTCTGCCGGATTCATAAATTCACGATAGCTTAATTCAACAGGTTCATTGATAGGCTTTCCGGCTGTATCAGTTAAACTTGCAGAAGATACATATATCTTACTGCCACTTGCTGTTGTAATGGTGGCATCGGTATTAGACTCAATAGTAAATTTATTGTAAGATACATTTACTCCCGTAAAAGGAGAAGCTACAATTGGTTTTATTTTTATTTTTTTAATTGCTGTTACAGTTTCCGTGTAGCTTTTTTTAGTTTCACAAGCTGTTGTGGTGAAGCATACCATAGCAATGACGATTCCTTTGAATAGGATGTGTTTTTGATGAGTTCTCATAATCTGATGGTTTTAAAGGGGTTAACGTAAACGTATCGTCATATAAAATTTATTAATGAGAATAAATAAAATAATATTTAGCTATGTCGGAGTAAGCATATTGCGTTCCTTGGTACTTAGGGCCAAATGGAAAATGCTTGTTGCCAGATTTTATTTTTAGTTGTGTCATTGATTGATAAAAGCCCGAATTGTAGGCAGTAGAATAAATGATTAATTTTTCGGATAGGCTTTTAAATTCAATGTCTTTAAATAGCTCATCGCAAACAGCAATAAATGCGTGTAGGTAATTTATTTGCCATTCAACATTATTTAATCGTTCTAAACGTATGCGTCGTTTTTGTTTTTCTGTTAATTGTTTATTCATTAATAAATTCGAATATAAATACGAAAGACTATCACTTTTAGAAATTTCTGTTTCTAAAGATTCTATAAAGGAAGGCTTCATTTGAAAGTGACCAATAGAGAAATCAGCGGCACTAGCGCCATATTCTACATATACTAATTCGAGAGCAGTAGATTCGAGGATGTCTTTTAAGTAAGAATACCTCATTAATTCAGGAAATATAATGGCCGTAGCGAACAAGTAATGGTGATTGTATTTAGCTGAAGCTTGCTTAAAATTTGTAAAATGGTTTATGATAAATTGTTTGGCAGACTGATAATCGTTCTCGAAAATCACATCATATTTTTCAGGCACATGTTTAGTGAAACTAAAAAAACTAATGGTAAATATGAAAAAGATAAGTCTCATGATTTAAATTTATAACGATGAAGTAAATGTTTCGTTACATAGTTATTTTGAATAAAACGATGAATTAGATGTTTTTTTGAAAATTAATTTAGTAGCAAAGGTTTTTTTGATAAGTGTTATTGAGTTACTCTGCGGTACGCCAAAACATTGTTTTTAGGAAACGCTTTTAAACAAACACTTCCTCCTTGGTTCCCTCCATATGCATATATTAAATGGTTTACCTTATCTTCTTTTATAAAGAAGGCAACATGCCCTTGCCAACCATTTCTTTTTTCTCTCCAAAAAACCACAACGTCTCCTGGTTGAGGCGCGTCGGTGGCTATGCCAATTTTGAGCCAATCTTTAGCTACCAATGAGTGTGAATGATTAATGCCGTTTGCTTTTAGGCAGAAGTTTACAAAAGCCGCACACCAACTAGTCTCGTCATCTTTAATATTTGTAAAGCCGATATCATGAAAAAAATGTAAAACTTGAGGGTTGTTTTTTTTGTTCGGATAACGTGCCACACAATCATACTGAAACGCCGTTTTTAAAATTTGTTTTTGAGCTTTATTTAATAAGGTTTCGCATAATTTATCAAGGGTGTCCAAGGCTTTTTTTGACTCTATTTTATCAACCGTGTAAACAAGTGTTTCTATTTTATTGGTTTTATTTTTAATAAGTATAGAATCATTTAATAAAGTTTGCTTAATCGTTTTTAATTCTTTTGTTTTCTTTTCTTCTAACACATATACCCTATATATTTCGGCCGTGTCACCGTAAATGGCGATAATGGTTTCGAGTCTTTTAATAGCACGCTGAGGATATTTTTTCAACTCTTGCTCAGATAATAAAATGGCTTTTGATTTTATGTTGCCAAGCAGAGAAGAATCATGCTGTGCCAATTTTAAAACCTGATCATCACTGTGTATTTTAGAAATTTGAAGGTAATGCAGCACTTTATCTATAACACTGTGCTTAAGCTCTTTTTCTTTAATTTTAAATAAACTCGTTGCATAGCAATAATGAATCAAGGCACTACTGTTTTTATGGTATAAATTTTTTTTAGATAAATTCAAACTTCTTTCATAAAAACCATGCTCGTAATTCCATTTTATTCTGTTTTCAATTAAGTTCAAAGGTTTAGCAAATACCGATTTAACCAAGATAAATGCGATTAGTAGGTGAATCAAATGCTTCATAGTCTTAGTTTTTAGAGATTAATGAATGCTATTTTTCTGATTAATCAGCTTATAAGTTCTTACTCAATTTAATTATAATTCAATACATAATTAACCAGTTTCTATAATTCATAACGCAGGCTACAATAATTCGTTACAGATAAAACAAAAAAATATTTCAAAAAAAATAATTAAAAAAGTGTAATCTTTTTGTGAGGAGCTCGTTATATAAATCAATTAACAAACTCTTACAGCGTATGGCTTAATATTTACTCAATCGCCTCTTATAAAGAATAGAGGATTGTACTTTATCTATTAACCTTAAAATTAATCGCTATGAACAGCCTAACTGTAAGAGATTTGCTTTTGGCTTATAATGATGGAAGCCGACAAGCCTACGAAGAACTTATGAAAAGAAGTTTAGTTTTTGTGAGACGTAAAATGCACACTAATCGCATTAAGTGTTATAATCAGAAAGAAGAACTGGTTATGTT
>CANHPI010000290.1 GCA_947462425.1 Bacteroidota bacterium | reverse complement strand
TATTTAACGAAGAAAAAGTTATTAAAAGAAAATTAGAATCGATTTTAAATTCAGATTATCCAAAAGACAAATTACAGATTTTAATTGGCTCTGATAATTCAACCGACTTAACGCATCAAATTATAGAAGAGTTTATTACTCAAAATAAAAATATTGCATTAATAAAAAAAGAATCTCGTCATGGTAAACTAAAAATTATTAATGAATTAGTTGATTTAACAGAAACTGAACATTTAGTGCTGACTGATGCCAACGTGTTTTTTGAGCCAATAACATTAAAAGCACTAGTTTATAACTTAATTGCTAAAGATGCTAAAATGGTTTGTGGAAATATTTTAAAATTTTCTCCAAAAAATAAAGGCATTTCCGATCAAGAAATTTTTTATATGAATTTCGAAAATCAATTAAAATACCATGAGAGTTTAAAATATGGATTTTGCTTAGGAGTTGAAGGTGGTTGTTACGCAATCATCAAAAGCAGTTTTGCAAAAGTACCTGATGGCTTTTTGATGGATGACTTTTTTATTACACTTGATGTCATTGAAAAAAAAGGAAAGGTGTTATTTGAACCAGAAGCGCTTTGTTATGAAGATGTAAACGATGATCCATTGATTGAATTTAAACGTAAAATCAGAATTTCGTTAGGCAATTTTAGAAATTTAAAGTTTTATAAACATTTACTATTTCCTATTCATAAAGGTTTGGGCTTTGCATTTTTATCGCACAAAGTATTACGTTGGGTTACACCTTTTGCTCTAGTATTTTCTTTCTTTTTATCTTACGCCGTTAGCTACTATTTTTCAATTTTTATAGTAGTAAGTTTGAGCTATAGTCTGCTACTGATTTTACCAGCTTTAACTATCTACCTCGAAAAAATAAATTTAAAAATTCCGTTTGTAAATTCTCTAGGACACTTTATCTTAATGAATTTTGCACTATTAATTGGGTACTTAAAATTCATTTCTGCCACCAACGAAAGCGCTTGGGACCCACCTAAACGAAACGTTTAACTAATTTTAATACCAACTAGTAAAACATCATCCACTTGTTCGTGCGAACCTTTCCAGTCATTAAATTCGTTTCCAATAACTTCTTTTTTTTGATTGATTGCCATTTTAGAAATCTTTACTAGTTTTTCTTGAAACTGAGCATATTTATATTTTTTACCTGCTTTACCACCAAACTGATCAGCAAAACCATCCGAAAAAAGATAAATACAATCACCGCTTTTAATTTGAATTTTGTGCGTTGTAAATTTTTGAATTTGATCTTCTAAAAATGCGCCGACCGGAAATTTATCTCCTTTTATGCGCTTAAGTTCTCCATCAGAAACAATATAAATAGGGTTGTTGGCGCCTGCAAACAGCATTTCATTTGAATGTTTGCTGATTGCAATAAGGGTAACATCCATTCCATCTTTTACATCGCTTTCTCCGTACGATTGATGTAAGCTTTCAGTTAACCAAATATTAACAGCATCTAAAATTTCTGAAGGCGTTACCAAGTTTTTCTCTAAAACGGCTTTGTTTAACAAATTATAATTTACTACCGAAATTAAAGCGCCTGGAACTCCATGCCCCGTGCAATCTGCTGCTGCAACATAAGTATAGTCAGTTGTTTCGGCAATCCAATAAAAATCACCACTCAATATATCTTTTGGTAAATACAAAATAAATGAATTAGGCAATAAATTTTCCCACAAATTTTTAGGGGGCAAAATGGCATTTTGTATTCGCTGAGAATATGTAATGCTATCTTTTATATCCTTATGCTGTTCATCTACAATTTTCTTTTGGGTATTAATAATTTTGTTTTTTTCTTCAAGACTAACATTTGCTTTTTGCTTTAAGCGATAACCTCTATAAATAAAAAAGAGTAAAACAATTAACAGAACGCAGCCTCCAAAGGCAAAATAAATTAATTGTTTTTTATTTCGGTTTTCTAAAACTAATACCTGATTCTCTTTTTCTTTTTGCTCACTTTCATATTTAATAGACATTTCATGAATGGTATTTTGCATATCTTCATTAAATACCGAGTCTTTTATATGAGCGTACATGGTATAGTACTTATTTGACACTTCAAAATCTCCTAATTTAGAGTAATACTTAGCTATGTTTTCGTAAGTTGTATATAAATTCGAAAAATCATTTAGATTTTTAAATAATTCTGCTGCTTCCCCACTAAAATCAATGGCTTTTTTGGTATCGCCTAATTCGTAATAAACCTGACCTATATTTTGTTTCGCCACAGCAATACTATTAAAATCATTCGGATTATTTTTAGTAGTGAGGTTATAAAATTTAGTATAATATTCTAAGGCCGATTGATAATTTTTAAGCTGAAATAAAACACTGCCAATACTATTATAACAAATAGATAACCAAACTGAGTTATTTAATTGATTGAGGTAATCTTCTGATTTTTTATAATTTGATAAGGCCTCTTTATAATCAGTTTTATAATAATAGTAGTTGCCCATATTTAAATAACTTAAAGCTATTCCTGATTTATCATCCAAAACGCGATAATATTTTATAGCATTTTGAATTTTATTGATAGCTAAATCATAATTCTTAAGGTTAGCATAAACACTTGCTAGACCTGTATTTATTGTAGCTAAATTCAGTTCTTTTACTGGTGATTTATAATTTGTAGCTAATCCCTCAGCTTTATAGTATACTTCTAAACTTTTATCATACTGTGATAAATTTTTATAAATCCATGCCAAGTAATCATAACTCTTTATAACATTAAAATTTAAAATTTCACTTAAAGCAACTGCCTCTTCTGCATACGGTAAAGCTTCCTTAGGATTGTTATTTTGAATTAATAAAACTACTTGTTGCAAAAGCTTAACCTTGTTACTATCATTATTAGCTTTATTAACACAACGTATTAAAGAATCTTTCGAGATTTCAGATTTACTGAAAGCGAAAAAACAAACTAATAAAAGGAATACTAAAATAATGTTTTTCATAAAAAATTATTTATATTTAAGCTGAATTTAAAAATTATAAATGTATGAAAGAAGAAACTAAAAAAGGAACAATTGTTAGAAAAAGCTTCACTTCTAAAGATGTATGCAAATTAACAGAGGATGGAACGGGAAAATCCTACTATTTTTATCAGTTAAATTCTGAAACCGCTTTTCCTGTTGCTACAGCTGTAGAATATACACTTATTTCATTTACTGATGGCAATCCTCCAATTGTTATTGATGTTAAAAAGCCATTATAATAAGCTAAACTAAATTTTAATTATTAGCAAAAAACGATTAAACAATCAATAAAACATTGATTGTTTAATCGTTTTGTATTTTATGTATACGTTTTAAAATAACTAGCCACTTTATAATGGTATGTTTATATTAAACGTGGTTCCAATATTTTCTTCCGAAGTAAATGTAAGTTTACCACCAATGAGAGTTGTAAGTTTTTTTGTAATATTTAATCCAAGTCCTGTGCCACCAATATTAGTAACATTGGTAGCTCTATAAAAAGGCTCAAACAAAAATGCTTGGTCTTTTTTAGGAATACCAATTCCCTTATCTTTTATAGAAATTGAAATACTGTTTTCTTGCTGATTCGATAAAATCGTTATTTCACTTTCAATGGGCGAATATTTGCAGGCATTACTTATTAAATTTGTGATGATTGTCCTAAAGATAGTTTTATCCAAATAAGCTCCTTTAATAATTCCTGTATGAGTATAAATTAATTTATGGTTTGCGAAATGGGTATTATTTGCTGTAATAATTTGATCAATGCACTCTTGAATATTAATTAGTTGGGGCGCATTATTAATTTTACCATATTTAATTTTCTCTTGAGTTAAAAAGTCACTAAAAATTGATTTTAAAATCAATACAGATG
>CANHPI010000289.1 GCA_947462425.1 Bacteroidota bacterium | reverse complement strand
TGCAGAGTAAGCAATACAAAAAACTAAATGCCCAGTTGGCGGAATGGTAGACGCGCTGGTCTCAAACACCTGTGGGAAACCGTGCCGGTTCGAGTCCGGCACTGGGTACAAAGCCGGACTTTATAGAGAGATCTTTAAAAGTTCGGCTTTTGTTTTTTACTTATTTTTGAATGCATCAACAAGGTGCAATATTCACTCCAGGTTAAGTACAAATTTAATTACTAAAACAGTGCAAATTAAAAGTTCACTTCTACCTTAGCCACAAATTAAAGTGTAAAATGCAAATCACAATTTCTAATAATTGGATTAATGCAACCGCCAACACAAAATCCTTTATAGTTTATAATTTTCGAGTTCCAAATGCTTATTTACATCAACAGAACGAACTTTCCGATTAAACGTAAAACAATATGGCTTAAACAAAAAAACCATCAGGCAATCTGATGGTTTTTTAATAGGATTATGCTAAATTATTTTTGTTCAAACTTCTTATATTCTGCAGGTATAGAGAGCTTAGACTCATCAATAATTGATTTATTTATTTTTGAAACTTCTAACTTACTAATTAAAGTGCCATCTGAAATTAATTTTTCTTCAGATAATAAAGGCATCGAACCTCTTGGTAAATCTTTTAATTGGTTAAAGTAAACACTTTGTTTATCCTTTCTATTCCAAGCTTTTACTAAGGGAACAAAAAAGTCGTATTTTCCAGAAACTATCCAATAAGTAATTTGTGTGTTTTCATCTATGTTTTTTACAACATACTCAACACATTTCTGGCCATGAATCGTTTTTGTATTTACTCCTTTTGTTGAAATACATGTACCTTTAATCATAGGAGGCGTTTCACTTTTATGGTCTCCCCAAACCTTACGAATCGGGTTAACAAATTTAATTTCATTAGTTTGTGTGTTAAACACAAAACTTCCTTCCACTTTTCCTGATTTCTTACCTATTTGATCTAATTTTACAGTGTTACCTTTTATATAGTAAATGTTAGTAGTTGTATCTTTTGATGTTTCCATTTTAAATTCGATACTACCTTCATAAGATTGAGAAATTGCCATTACAGATAAGGAAAGGCTTGCTACTAATAATTTAATTTTATTCATTTAATTTGAGGTTTAAATTTGACACTAAAATAATATAAATTAGTTATATATAAAAATTATGCCAAATAATATCCAGAAAGGGAATCAAGGTGAGGAAATTGCAAGAGCGCATTTACTAAAAATGGGTTATAGTATTTTAGAAAAAAACTGGAGACACAAACATCTAGAAATTGATATAATTGCCAGCATTAACAGCACTTTAGTGATAGTTGAAGTAAAGCTAAGGGCTAATGCTTTTTTTGGAAATCCGGAGGAGTTTGTAACCTCTTCTAAGCAAAAAAAACTCATTAAAGCAGCTGACTTTTATATTAAAGAAAATAACATAAATTGGGAAACTCGATTTGATATTATAGCAATTGTTCAAAATCCTAATGAGTTATGTGTTGAACATTTTGAAGGAGCTTTTTATCCAACGTTGTAATTTATACTATTTAAATCTTCATGCCTTATTTAAATTAAAACTTACTCTAATAGAAAAACCCTCTTGATTTAGAGGGTTTTTGTTTTAAGACACTAATTTTATTTTTTGCCCTAATAGTAAATGAGGGTTCTTTTTGAGACCATTTAATTGAATAAGTTTACTCACACTAATACCATATTTTTTTGAAATTCCATATAACGTTTCACCTTTTTTAACCTTATGAACCTTAAGTTTATTAGAGGCATTGTTTTCAGCTAATCTAATTGTAGTATCAGTTTTAGAGTTAGTGGCAACATTAGTTTGTGGTTCTTTGGGCGCATCAGATTTTGCAACTTCTGGCTGAGTTATAACATCCTGTTTTACATAAACAATTAACTTCTTACCTGTCCTAATGCCTTTTTTGCCAATATAATTCCACGATTTCAAATCAGCAATTGTAACTCCATATTTTCGGGCGATTGTACTTAATTTTTCACCATTTCTAACTGTATGTGTTTTTTGAACTTCCTTAACAGCAACCGTACTTTCCGAAGCTACTAATTGCTGAGATTTGATGGCTGCATAAATTTCGGTTTCATTAGATATAAAAGTTCCAATTTTAGCTTTTGGAAGTGTTATACTATTTCCTCCCGCAGGTATCATTCCTTTTCGGTATTGTGGATTAAAATAAATAATATCTTCAACAGGAACATCCAAAGCCGCAGATATTTGCTCAAAAGTCATTGGCTCTTTTAAAACAGCTGTATCAACTTCAAAATAAGTTTTACGAGGCGAAGAAGCATAAATATTATGTTCAGTTGGGTAATTCATGACATAATTTGCAGCAATAAAGGCTGGTACATAAGCCTGAGTTTCTGTTGGCAAAAAAGGACGAATTTCCCAATATGTTTTTTTACCACCACTTCTGCGTATAGCTTTACTAATGGTTCCGGGCCCTGCATTATATGCTGCTAAAACCATTTGCCAATCACCAAACATACTATATAAACTTTTTAAATACTCTGCGGCTGCCTCTGTTGCTTTATATACATTTGAGCGCTCATCAATGTATGATGTAACATTTAATCCATACATTTTACCTGTAGGGTACATAAATTGCCATAAGCCAGTTGCTCCACATTTAGAGCGCGCAATAGGGTTTAGGGCAGACTCAATAACTGCTAAATGTTTTAATTCAAGTGGAATATTATATCTGTCAAACACTTCCTCAAACATGGGGTAATATAACTGGGACAAGCCCATCACTCTGCTAACTAATTGACGTTTACGAACAGCGTATAATTCAATAAATCCTTTAACATGAGGGTTATAGACTAAATCAAACGGAGAGTTGGCATCTAATTTTGCTAAGCGACTTTCGTAAACAAAATCTTCAAAACGGGGCACACTGTCTTCAGTATACTTATACTTGTTCCCTTTAGGATAAACAGGTTTTAAAAGCGCTTTTTCAAGCACCTTTTGGTTTGCTAAACTATCTAACATAGCCGCTACCGGATTATCAGTCATGGTAAGAGTATTTTGCGCAAACAAACTACCGGTAAACAAAACAGACACTGTGAGTGTTATTTTGATTGTATGTTTTAATTTAGTGTGCATTGTATTTGTTTTTAATACTGTAACGCAATAATTTTTAAAATGTTACAATAATTTTTATTCTTGTACACAAGTATAAAAAAAAATAATAATAAACAAAAATTAAAGTCTTTTAATTTTTAACTTTACGCTGTGAAAAACATAGAAGAAGAACCTAAAGAGTATTTTGAACGTAATATTTTTTTAGTTGTAATAGTTGCGGTTTCCGGGTTTTTTTTAGACTGGTTAAGCATAACATTATTGTTAGATGTAAATCCCTGGGGTACGGCAACTGCAATTCCGGGCTTAATGCTTACTCTTCAGGGTATTTGGTTAATTGTAAATCCATTTGCAATCGTTTATCAAGATAGATTTGAAATCAAACAATCACTTTTGTACAATAAGGAGTTTTATTATTTAGATGCTAAATCGATAGACGATAAAAAAACGCAATCCGTGCAATTAATTTATAATGATGGAGATTTAGAAAACCTTCATTTATTAGGAATGAGAGCTGCTCACAAACCATTGTTTAAAGATAGGCTTAAAGAAAAAATAGCTGAGAGTGTTAAACATAGAGATTTTTAAAAACAAATTAATTGCATCCCCATGAAGAATAAAAAACTTATTTTTTTTCTAATTCTTTTGTTTCCGGCTTTATTCAAAATAATTTTAGAATTTACGACTATCAATTCCAGAAAATTACCGCATTACGGACCAAAAGAGTTGGTTGGAAAAGATACTACATTTTATAAAGTGAGTTCAGACTTT
>CANHPI010000288.1 GCA_947462425.1 Bacteroidota bacterium | reverse complement strand
TATATTTTTATTGGTAACGATTTATTGAATCACGCTTCGGGAGTTAGAAAAAAAGTAGTTTCAAAAATTGAAAACTTAAATACGACTGATTCAATGTGTCAAGGAATTTCATTTTCAAATGAAATTTCAGAACCAATTAATGTAGAAAACTGTTTTACGATATTGCCATTTCAAAAAAAACAAATGAGATTTTTTAACAGTACTTATCAAAACAGGTTATTCTATCTAGCATTAAATTCTTTCTTAGATGAACAAATTGATAATTATACACATATTATTTTTCGTTATCCTCTAGCGTCTTATTCTTTATTTAAATTAGTAAAAAAACATAAATACAAAATAATATTTGAACATAACACAAAAGAGATAGAAGAGGTTGAATTGCAATCAAAGCAGTTTAGAAAGTCACTATCATTTTCATTTAAGTCTGGTTATTTTTTTTATCTCTTAGAAAGAGGATATTTTCAAACATGGCAAGAAAAATATTATGCAAAAAAAATATTTCAATATGCTGATAGCGGAATTGCTGTAACTAATGAAATTGCTAATTATGAAATGAGTCGTTGTAAAACGTATCACGTAAGTGTGATAACAAATGGAATAGAAATTGAACCTTGTCACTTAAGAAACTTACACCCATTTAATGGTAATGAATTGAATATGTTTATGTTGTTAGGCGCAGGTGCCTCTTGGCATGGAATAGATCGAATGATAAATAGTCTTGAAAATTATAAAGGTGACAAAAAAATCACACTTGATTTGATTGGACATCTTAGCGAGCTTGATTTAAAATTGATTAGTGAATCAACAGTTAAAAATCAAATTAGAATCATCGCTTCAGTTAATTCAATAGATTTAAATGATTTATTGAATCAGTATCATATTGGAATTGGGACATTGTCAGTCTATAAAAAATCATTAAATGAAGCTACGCCATTAAAAACACGTGAATATATTGCCCGTGGTTTCCCTATTATTATTGGTTACACTGATACCGATATGGTGAATCATTCTGAATTTCAGATGTATTGTTATCAAGTACCAAATAATAATAGTGTAATAAATATGGATAGTTTGTTTCAATTTGTTGAATCTGTTTATGTGGATACGCATCATCCTGAAAAAATTAGGGGATTAGCGTTTAAATATATGGATACAAAAGTTAAAATGAATGCATTATTAAATTTGTTGAATTAAATGAGTTTAAAAAAAACGATATATGTTTTTACTTCTAGTTTTCCTTGCGATGAACTTGGAGAAACGTATTTATGGGATGAATTATTATATTTAGCTAAAGCATTTGATGCTGTTTACTTTTTACCTCAAAATGGAACTGTTTCCATTAAGTCTTTACCTGAAAATTGTTTTGTAATCCCACCGCCAATAATTAATAAGCAAAAATTAAGCATCTCTCTTTTGCTAAAAGCAATTAAATGGGTATTTAGTGATTTTAATTTATTAGTAAAAAAAAAGTTAGTTTCTAAATTAATTGTATATAATTATTCGTTACTCAAGCAATTATTAGTAAAAGCAAATTATTACTCATCAATTATAAAAAATTCCCATTCAGAAAATGTTTATTTATATGCGTATTGGTTTAGTGATTATGCAACTATCGCTGCATTGGTCAAGCAGATGTTACCTCAATCTGTTGCAATCAGCAGAGCACATGGTTTCGACGTATTTGAAAATCAAACTGAATATAATTTTATCCCATTTCGTAAACTACAATTTAAGTATATAGATTCTGTTTTTTCTGTTTCAAAAGCCGGAGCTAATCACTTGAAAAAAAATAACCCAACTTATGAAAAAAAAATAAAATCGAGTTATTTGGGAACCTTAAATGACACAAATCAAATAAATCCTATTTCAGAGAAATTTCAAATAGCAAGTTGTTCTATCATTCGTGACGTTAAGCGCTTGCATTTAATGGTAGATATTTTAAAACACATTGAAATACCTGTCACGTGGCATGTTATTGGCAATGGACCTGATTTTGAAAATATACAAAAACTAGTAACAACTCTCCCAAATCATATTGAAGTTGTTTTTTATGGATTGTTATCAAAACAAGAAATTGATTTATTTTATAAAACAACCGCTATTAATTTATTTATAAGTTTGAGTTCTTCCGAAGGTTTGCCAGTATCTATGATGGAAGCACAAAGTTATGGAATACCAATAATGAGCACAAATGTAGGTGGTTGCAATGAAATTTGTAATGATAAAACCGGATTTTTAATTGAACCTAATTTTGTTGCAAGAGATGTTTCTGATAAAATCACGGAATTTAGTTATTCAAATAAAAACACACATGAGTTTCATCAAAAATGCAGACTATATTGGGAAACGCATTTTAATGCAGATGTTAATTACAAGGAATTTACATCTTCGATCAATCATTTAATTCTTACTTAAATACATGACTTTAAACACAGTTAAAATAAAATTGATTGACTTTTTATCTGAGTATTATTTTTTAATAGTAGCACTTTTTATTTTAGGGGTTTATTTATCACCAAATATCTTTTTTCAAAATGAAGCTCATTTTTTAATTCATGATAATTTAGATTCTAATGTTGTTTGGTATAATAATTTAATTGAATCTGGAACCCTATTCGATTCTAACCAATCCATAGTTCCTAATAGTTTGGGTGGTTTACCAAGAGGGTGTTACCCATCAGAATTTAACGTTATTATTCTATTATTTTGGATATTTCCACCTTTGATGGCTTATAATCTTAATATTATTATACTGCATGTTGTTGCATTTTTTAGTATGTATGTTTTTTCGAAGGCATTTATTTTTAAAAATAAACATCATTGGGCAGTTGTTTTAGTGTCGCTTAGTTTTGCACTTTCACCATTTTGGCCATCAGGATGTATTTCGGTTGCATCACAACCATTATTGTTATATGCATTCTTAACTATTTTAAATAAAAATTACCAATTTAAAAATTGGCTTATTATTATTCTAGTGCCATTCTATTCAACGTTGGCTTTTTTAAATTTGTTTTTTATTCCAGTTTTATTTGCTTTATTTTTAGTGTATTCCTTTTATAAAAAAGAAATAAATGGTTGGTTTTTAGCAGCAATATTCTTATTTATCATATGTTCTATCATTGCCGAATACCGATTATTTACGATGCAATTCATTGAACATTTTCAAAACCACAGATCGCTTCTAAGCCACGTTAATTCGCTTAACTTAAATGGTGTTATTGGTGTTTCTATATTATTATTTTTAAAAAGTCACTATCATTTTTTTGTTCCACAATTGCCTTTTATTTTTATTGCTACATGCCTTGCATTTATTATTTGCGAAAACAAACAACGATTGCTCATTTTAAGTTTACTTGTCATAGGTTTTTTATCAGCTTTATTATTTGTGCTTCCAAATTGGAATTATTTAACTCAGCTGTTTGCTAATAACAAATTATTTAATTCAATTACGCTTCGTTTTTATGGTTTGTTTCCATTAATATGGTTTATTTTATTTGGCTATTCTATTCGATTCATTTTAGATAAGCATGTAAGGTTTCAATTTTTAGTTGGTACGTTATTTTTTATTTTAATCATTTCACAATTCATCAACTTTCCGAGTAAGGATTATTATGGCTCGGACTACATTGAGAATAGTTTTTACAGTACCTATATTAATCCTCAGTCAGAAATAAGTAATAGTTTTCAAAATTATTATCAAACAGATTTTTTTAAAATTGTAAAAAAAAATGTACCGCCAGGTGATTTTTACGTGGCTTGTTTAGGATTAAAACCCGAGATAGCTCAGTATAATGGGTATAAAACCATAGATGGTTATTTTTATTATTATCCTATGAAGCATAAAATTGATATGATGCAAGTTTCAGAAAGAGAGATGGAAAAAATGGGTATTGATAATATA
>CANHPI010000287.1 GCA_947462425.1 Bacteroidota bacterium | reverse complement strand
AGATATTGAATGTATGTGGAGCGGAACATACATGGGTAGTTTATGCATAAAAAAAGGGACTTAACCACCTTACGGTATTAAGTCCCTTGTTGCGGAGAGGGCGGGATTCGAACCCGCGATACAGTTACCCGTATACAAACTTTCCAGGCTTGCTCGTTCGACCACTCTGACACCTCTCCTAATTTCTGGGACTAAAAGTAAGCTCTCTAAACGAATAATACAATAAAAAATGTAGTTCATTTAAAAATCTTCATAAATCAAATATTTTTTCCGGGTCTTTTTAAATTTGTATAAGTCAGACTTCCAAGATTCTCGAATTTCCATTGGTGAAATACTTAAAATAGTTTGTTGTTTTAACTCTTCATTACCTGCATGAAAATTAAAATTATTATCAAAAAAACTATTTTGTTTATCTAAACTATGATGATAAAACATATTTAAAAGTGTTAAATCAATTTGCTTATGTTTTAAAATATAATCAAATTGAATTCGCATATCCATTCCATAACAAAGTGTATCTTGATACTTAGGTCTTTTTGATATTGCAGTTGATTTTGGGGTGAATGTAAATGGGAATGAACCTTGATCAGCATATGGATTACCAATAACTTGAAACGGAAAATCAGTTCCTCGTCCTAAACTTACAATTGTACCTTCAAATAAGCCTAAGCTTGGGTATAATAATACAGCGCTATCATTTGGTAAATTTGGAGAAGGTTTAATAGGTAATCCTGAAACAAACTTAGATCGATCATAGTTTTTTAAAGGAATAATTGTCAATTTACATTTCATTTTATCTTTTAACCAACCTTCGCCATTAACCATTGCTGCGTATTCTCCGCAAGTCATTGCATAAACAATAGGTACATTATGCAAGCCTAAAAAACTTTTATATTTATCTGTCATTACTGGCCCATCAATATAAAACCCATTAGGATTTGGCCTGTCAAAAATGATAAGTTCTTTGTTATTTTCGGCGCAAGCCTCCATAACATAAGTCATAGTAGAAATGTAAGTGTAAAACCTTACACCAACATCCTGAATATCATAAATAACAATATCAATACCTTTTAAATCTTCTTTGGTTGGTTTTTTATGAGAACCATATAAAGAAACCACTGTAATATTTGTCAATGCATCCTTTCCACTTTTTACTTTTTCTCCGGCATCGGCTGTTCCTCTAAAACCGTGTTCTGGACCAAATATTTTTACAATTTTTATTTTGTGTTTTAATAAAGTATCTACTAAATGTTTGTTACCAATAATTCCGGAAGCATTAGTAACAATGGCTACTTTTTTATTTTTCAATCTTGGTAAGTACAAATCTGTTTGTTGAGCTCCTGTAATAATAGACTGATAAGATTGTATACCTATTTGAGAAATCAAAAAAGAGGTATTTAAAACCAAAAGAAATAAAAATAACTTAACTCGCATATAAAAGTATAGATTAACAGTGTAAATATAACAAATACAAGCTTTTAGAAAACACAAAAAACACTAACTATAAAAATTTTAGTATCTTTATATTCAATGAATTTCTCATATTTCATAGCTAAACGGATACTCAATAAAGGGCAAGAACGAAACACTATTTCAAGTCCAATTGTAAAAATAGGCATTATCGGCATTTCACTTGGTGTGGCTGTAATGATTATAACTATGGCTGTTGTTACCGGATTTCAACAACAAATCATTAATAAAATAACTACTTTTACCTCGCACCTTCAAATAAATGATTACGACCAAAATCAATCTTTAGAGCCTAACCCAATTACTTTTGATAATCAATTATTAAAAAAAATAACAGCTAGCGAAAACGTAAAGCATATACAAGCTTTTGCAACAAAAAATGGCATTTTAAAAACAAAAACCGAGAATGAAGGAATCGTTTTGAAAGGAATTTCTTCTGATTACGATTGGAGTAATTTAAAGCCCTATTTGGCACAAGGAGAACTTTTAGCTATTAATAAAGATTCAATCAATAAAAATATTTTCATCTCACAAACCTTAGCTAAAAAACTAAATTTAAAACTAAATCAAAAATTATTAATTTATTTTATGACCAAAAAAAAGTTGGTAGACACTACTTTTAACGGTCAAAACTATATTGATTACGAGCCTAGAGTAAAAGATTTTTATGTAAAAGGAATTTTTAATACTGGATTTTCTGACTTTGATAAAAACTTAGTTTTTGTGGATTTAAAACACATTCAAAAATTGAATTATTGGAAGGAAAACGAAGTGGCAGGCTATGAAATTTATTTAAAAGATTTTAATTTATTAGAACCTTCTCTTGAAAAACTAAATGATGTGGTAGGTTATAACTATACTATTTCGTCAGTTAAACAATTAAATAGTTCTATTTTTAGTTGGTTGGAAATGATTGACGTTAATGCAATTATCATTATTACTTTAATGGTATTAGTAGCCGCCATAAATATGATTTCAGCCCTACTTATTTTAATTTTAGAACGCACCAATTTAGTTGGTATTTTAAAGGCACTTGGTTTAGCAAATTCAAATGTTAGAAAAATATTTTTCTATGTATCTCTTCAATTACTTGCCAAAGGATTATTTTTTGGAAATTTAATTGGAATTGGTTTTTGCTGGCTTCAATTACAATTTAAATTTGCAAAGCTAAATCCTTTAACTTATTATTTAGAATTTGTTCCTATTAATTTTTCAATTACACACCTCCTTTTAATTAATTTAGGAACCATAATTACCTGTTTAATAATGATGTTTTTACCAACTTTAATTCTCAATAAAATTTCACCAATTAAAGCAATTAGGTTTAGTTAAGTTTATGCGTTTCCTTGCTATAATTTGGAATTTTTTATATCAGTGGCTTTAGATAAATTTTAAAAATATTTTTATTTATTTCAATTTTGTTCATTCCTCTTAAAAATGTACTTTTACATGGATGCATAAAATACTTGAATACTTTTGGAAGTATAATTTACCGCGTTGGTCAATTTTAATTATTGACTTATTTATTTGTGCATTTTCTTTAACATTAGCATTTTTTTTAAGATTTAATTTTAAGTCTATTCCACAAAGTGAATTGGATAATTTTCCAATTGTCTACACTGTAGTTTTGTCTGCACGATTGTTAGCTTTTATCATTTCAAAAACCTATAAAGGTGTTGTAAGATATACTGGTGCTAGAGATGCGACACGAATTTTTGTAATTATATTATTAAGTAGTTTTTTTCTCTTTATCATAAATATATTTACACGACAAGTATTATTAGGTTACTATTTAATTCCTCATTCTGTCGTTATAATTGACGCATTAGTCACTATTTTTATTATGGTGAGTTCGCGTTTGGCAATAAAAGCCATTTACTTTGAAAATAAAAATCCTGAAAAGCAAAAAACCCAAGTTATTATTTATGGCGCAGGTGAGAGTGGCATTATTACAAAGCGAACTTTAGATAGAGATGCGGCAGTACGTTACAAAGTAGTTGGATTTATTGACGATGACGAAAAGAAAAAAGGCAGAAGTTTAGAAGGTGTCTTTGTATATCCAACTTCTAAGCTCGGTGAATTAATAAAAGATAATGACGTAGAATCTGTTATTATTAGTATTCAAAATTTACCTACAGATAAAAAAAACAACATCATTGATGAGTGTTTACAATATGGTGTTAAAGTATTAAATGTTCCACCAGTTGCTAAATGGATTAATGGCGAATTAAGTTTTAATCAAATAAAAAGTATAAATATTGAGGAACTATTAGAACGCGAACCAATTAAGTTAGATAACGCTTTAATAAATGAACAATTAAACAATAAAACAATTTTAATTACCGGAGCAGCTGGTTCTATTGGTGCAGAGCTGGCAAGACAGTGTGCTAAATTTAATCCCAGTTTATTAGTGTTGTTAGACCAAGCTGAAAGTCCGTT
>CANHPI010000286.1 GCA_947462425.1 Bacteroidota bacterium | reverse complement strand
TTGATTCTCGTCGCGTTGAGGAGCTGTGCAACCTTCTAAGTAAGAGACATAAGCATCTTCATCAGCAATAATTAAAGTTCGCTCAAACTGACCAGTTCCACTTGCATTGATACGAAAGTAGGTTGATAACTCCATGGGAGAACGAACGCCTTTTGGAATATAACAAAACGAGCCATCCGTAAATACGGCAGAATTTAAAGCTGCATAAAAATTATCAGTTGGAGGCACTGCCATGCCCATGTATTTTTTTACTAACTCCGGATGCTCTTGAACAGCTTCGCTAAATGAACAAAAAATAATTCCTTTTTCTGCTAAAGTTTCTTTAAAAGTTGTTTTTACAGAAACACTATCAAAAACCACATCTACTGCGATGTTGCTTTGAACGCCGCTTAAACGTTTTTGTTCTTCTAGCGATATACCAAGCTTTTCGAATGTTTTTAATAATTCAGGATCTACTTCATCTAAGCTTGCCAATTCCTTTTTAGGTTTAGGGGCTGAGTAATAAATAATATCTTGAAAATTTGGTTTAGTGTAAGAAACATGAGCCCATTCTGGCTCCACCATATTTTGCCAATTACGAAATGCTTTTAAACGAAATTCCAACATCCATTCAGGTTCGTTTTTTTTAGCTGAAATAAATTTAATGATATCTTCGTTTAAACCTTTAGGCGCTTCATCGGTGTCGATGTTGGTTGTAAAGCCCCATTCGTAATCTTTATTAATATGTTCTTCTAGTATCTCGTTTGCCATTTTTTTAGCTTCTGTATAATTTCTTTAACGCATCAGCGTCAACGTTATCTTTCAATCTTTTAGATTGTTCTTTTTCACTTATTAATGTATTGATATGAAGTATTTTTATTTCTACCTCTTCCGTTAAATTAAACGCGTTAGCTAGTTTGTAGCATTCATTATAATTTTCTTTTTTAAAAAACTGTAAATCGCTCATTAAGTCAATTCGCATACCGTTATCTAACATAATTTCAGAATAACCTGCAATAAATGGCAAATCATAAAAAATTTCAGAGCCAACTATTCCATAATTATTTAAAGCATTTACAAAATTTCCTCTGTTTTCTTTACTATCATTGATCCAAATATCAATATCTCCTGTTGCCCTATTAAAGCCATGATAGTTAACGGCTAAACCTCCAACTAAAATAAAACTTACTTGCTGTTGAGTTAGGTGTTTAAAAAAAAGAATTATCTCGTCTTCAAATAAATCCATTACATTTTATTAATAATTATTCCCTTTTTAAAAACTGTTTTATCTTTTTGTGAAAACAAGATGGCTAATCTCATTAGTTTAAATGCTTTAATCATTCGCTCTTTATGAGATAAATTAAAATCTTCAAATAAACGTTTTTCGTTTATTTCTTCAACAGTTGCGTTTTTATGAATAATAATTTTGGCCATTTTTATACACTAAAGCTTTCTCCGCAACCGCAAGAGCGCGTAGCGTTAGGGTTTTTAAAAATGAATCCTTTTCCATTTAAACCACCACTATAGTCTAATTCGGTACCTACTAAGTATAAAAAACTTTTACGGTCAACGACTACTTTTATTCCATTATCTTCAAACAATTGATCGCCTTCTTTTAATATATTATCAAAAACCAAATTATACATTAAACCCGAACAACCGCCACCATCAACTCCCACACGAATGAAGGTATCTGCCGGCTTGTTTTCGTCTTTTATTAAATTAACAGCGTGTTCTTTTGCTGCATTACTAACTGTTATCATTTTTATAAGTAATTAATTGTTAGTTACTTGATGCTTATCTTTAATTAGATTAATTCTAATATAAGTACAAAAATACCATTTTTATGGTATGTAAACAAACATTTTGAGTAAAAGTTTTTGGCTAAAAGTAAGCTGAGCCATATAAATGTAGAGTTATGCTAGTCCTTTACTCTACTAAATCTTAATGCTTTTAAAATAAAGTTTGGTAAAGCTTTTTTTGGGTCTCGTTTACGTAAATCTAAATACCAACCAATTTTTTTTACGACAGGTAATTTTTTTGTTTCTACAAATTCGATTAAGGTTCCATCGGCATCTTCAATATAAGTAAAATGACCGGCAGCTTCGCCCATTTCAAAACCTGCACCACCATCAACGGTAAAAGGCTGTCCAGCTTTTACGCAAGCTTCTTCTAATGCCTTCATGTTTTTAATATCAAAACATAAATGAATAAATCCGCAATCTCCCCACAAACGATTTTCAAATATTTTGCGTGGTGTATAATCAAACGCTTGTATTAATTCAATTTCATTATCCCCTAATAATGGTCCAAAACTTCCTTCGCGTTTTTTACTATTACGTAATACAACTCTTCTAAACTTTTTTTGAGAACCTTCAACACCATTCCAATCTGCAAACGTATCGGTTGTATCACTGATAACTTTGTCAAAACCTAAAACTGTTTTGTATAATCCAATGGATTTATCAATGTCTTTTACTCCAATAACAGCACCTAATATGCCGCCTGTTGTAAACTCTTTTTGCTGATACCAAGATGTTTTTTCTTCGATTATTTCAAATAGATTTCCCCACAAGTCATGGATGTAAAAATGCTTTCTTCCATCTGGAGCGACCGTTATTTCAGTTAACATTTTAGCTCCAAAGTTTTTTAAATGTGCGTAAGATGCCTGTATGTTAAATGATTTGACTTTGCCTGCAAAAATTCCAATATCACCTAATTGTAAGGTAAAATCAGCATTTTGAGCTTGACGGCTTGTATATTGCCAAATTTCGAAACCACCTCCACCATTCATACTAATTGCTAAAATTGCATGACGGGCATGTGGCATGTTTGCTGTGTATGGCAACATTAATTCTGCCATAGCAGCTTCTTCAAATATTTTTATATCTGTTCCAAATGCTTTTCTATACCATTTAAATGTTTCCTGTACATTTGTGTTTCCTACACCTAGTTGCTGTATTCCTGAAATTATATAACTCATATTAAATTAAAATGGCAAAATTAAAAATTATTGGGCATTGTTAACCAACAAATTTCATTACCACATATTTTTCCGAAACAACTAACTCTGATGTACAATAATTCAATTTATCAAGCATTTCATCCGGAAATTCATCAACAACTATAAATCCCAGTTTTTCAAAATATTTAGGAGTAATACAAACTAAATAAATTGGCTGAGTAGCTATTTTTATCCTCGCTTCAATTAGTAATTTAGCAACTCCATTAAACCGATTTTCTTCTATCACACCTAATGAACAAAACTCATCACAACCATTATGTTTTCTTATCCTACCAAAACCAAGTAATTGATTGTTTTGTTTAGCCACCAAAAACTGATTTTTAGAGAGATTTCTATTATCCAAATCATACTTTTTTATAAAATGAATGATAGAGTCGAAATCGCTGTCGGAAGCGGTCTTTATAATTATTGATTTAATAATAAATAGTTTTTTATATTATTGAACTAACTGCCCAACAAGATAACTAATAATTAAACAAAAAATTATATTTATTTCCTTAATATGTTTTCCTTTTTGGATTGACGGTAAGTAACATATTTTAAAGCCGACTGATAATCTGCAACGAAATAATAACTAAATATAGACTTTGTTTTAATAGACTTAAGTTTTTTTAACTTTATTTTATCTTAATGATTTTGCTGAATTTAAAATTGCAGATTTGTTTCCATATAGCAATAACAAGCATTGAGCATATTTGATTCTAAAATACTATCTGTAATCTGTTCAATAATGGTTTTATTCTTTTACAACTTTAAATGTTCGTTTTGTTTCCCCACCAATAATAAGTAAATAAATACCACGCGATAAATTCCCTAATTCAATTAATGTGTTTTCAGAATTTATTTTTCCTATTAAAAATAATTTCCCCGTGTTATCATAAATAGTATAAATAGAACCTATTAATGA
>CANHPI010000285.1 GCA_947462425.1 Bacteroidota bacterium | reverse complement strand
GTAATTCTTACTAACTCACAACCAGCTTCAATCATTCTGATACTTTGAGCAACAGTTGCTTTTGTATCCATGGTATCAGTGGTTGTCATACTTTGTAATCGAATAGGGTTGTTGCCGCCAATTCCAACATCGCCGCATTTTACTTCACGAGTTAAAAAGCGTTTATATTCTGTTAAAGAGTTGCTATATGGTAGGTATAATTTCATTTTGTTTATAACCGCAAACACGCTAAGTTGTCTTGCAAAGGCTGCGGAGTTTTTTTTAGTTTAATGTTTCAATTTAATTTCTTTGTGTTCTTTGCGTTATTTTCTCTGCCTCTTTGCGGTTAAGTGTTCTTAAAATATCTTATACAAAATAGGTTTACTAGGACTTGCATCATTTTCAAAACTAGCAATTTGTAAATTTAAAATATAAGTACCATCATTGATTTCATTTGGCACATAAATAAATTCGGTTATTGTTTTTTGAAATTGTGTATTGTATGGATATTGCCAAAAAGCATGATGAGCTAATAACTTTCCTTCATCATTTTCTTTATCAATAGATGGCAAATCAATTAATAAATGTTGAACACCAATTTCGTTCAAATATTCAATCGCTTCTTTTAAAATATAAGGAGGATTTGTATTAGAATACTGCATTGTTAGTTTGTTTAACCCGTTCGATAAAGTTCTGATAGCAACAGCTTCAGGATTTAAATTGTTTAGGGCAATCTCTAATTGTTTTTTTGTGATTACAAAGTCGCCATTCTCTAATTCGGTTGGCAATAGCGTTATCACTTCAGCCAAAAACATAAATCGTTTTAAGCATTGATTGATGGTTACAAATTCGTTACTTATATGTCCCACACATTCTGTATGTGTTCCATTTCCATGCGGATTAAAAATTATATTCCTAAAATTAACAGAACCACCTTTGCTTACATCACCTATCCATATACCATTTACAACTGGTTCTAATTTCATAGGTTCAACATACCATGCGCTTGTACAATTTTTATCTGAAGTTAAAGGAATCGAAATGTCAATTGGTTGAAACAAATCAATTTTATAGTCTTTTCCCTTATGAAAAACTGAAGCTATCATTTTAATAAATTTAGTTCTTAAAAGTACTAACTTTTATGTTTTTGCTTACCTTGATTTATAAATAATTGCAATTTAAAATTACTTTACTACGACTATTTGGTATTTAATAAAATCTAACTTTTATGAAATTTGTATAAATTTTGTAGAAACGTGCTTTTTAACAAAAAAAGGTTCAAAATGTTTGATTTTTAATAAATATACTTTAACTTAGTCCCCTAGGTATTTTTAACTATACTTAACAAAACAAATAAAATTGGTATAACATGAAGAAAATTTTTACCACATTAACAGTTGCGTTTGCAGCGTTAACTAGCGTTTCATTCGCTCAGCAAGACCCACAGTTCACTCAGTTTATGCATAGTAAATTGATTTATAATCCAGGTTATGCTGGTACAAGTGAGGCTATTTGTGCTAATGTTTTATATCGTCAGCAATGGGTTAATTTTCCTGGTGCACCAAGGACTGGTTTATTAAGTTTTGATATGCCAATTGGACAATTACCTATAGCTATTGGATTAAATGTAATGAGTGATCAAATAGGTTTTGATAAAACGTTATTTGCTCGTTTAGCCTTAGCGTATAATCGTCATATTGGTGCTGGTGTTTTAGGTGTAGGCATCGATGGTGGTATATTACAAAAACAATTCAACGGTAATTGGATTACCCCAGATGGTAATACAGTTGCAGATGCTTCTATTCCGGCTTATACTGCTGGTACTGGTACTAATGTGGTTACGACTTCAGGTTTAAATAAGTTAAGTTATGATGTTGGTTTTGGAGCTTTTTATTCAATTGCTAATAAAATGTATGTGGGTATTTCTTCTACTCACTTAGCAGCTCAAGACATTAAATCAAGTGAAGATGTTAAATTTGCACTAGCACGTCACTATTATATAGTAGGTGGTTATACATTTAATTTAGGTGTTGGAGGTATACATGGTATAAATCCTAATTTAAAAGTGAAAACAGATGCAGCTTCAACTCAAGTTGATATTAATTTAACATATATATATAACCAAAAAATTTGGGTAGGTCTTTCTTATCGTATGCAAGATGCTATAGCTCCTATGTTAGGATACAAATGGAAAGGCATGAAAATTGGATATTCTTATGATTTAACATTATCAAAAATTAAAGGATTCAGTGCAGGCACACACGAAATTATGTTTGGTTACTGCTTTAATGTAAAAAAACCTAAAAAAGTGAGTAGTTATCAAAATGCAAGATTTTTAGATTAAATTGTAACCTTTAAAAAAAAAGCAAGTATAAGCCCCTTACAAACTTTATTTTTTGTTAAAAACTTGTTAATAAATAAAAGTGTAACTAAACATAAAGATTGGGATTATAAAATATAAGAAAGCTAAATGAATATAAATTATTTCATCTAGCCAAAACTAAACAAACGCATTATGAAAAAACTGATTGTATTAGCTTCATTTATTGCCGTTGTTACTGGTTGTAACAAAAAGGCAGGAGAGTTAGTAGGTGCTCAAGGTAGAGAGCAATGGTTTCAGCCAGATCCATATGGTACCTTGTACATTCCTATGGGAAGCTACCATATGGGACCAAGTGATGAGGAAATTACAATGGCTCATACCGCTAAATCAAAAATGGTTTCTGTTCAAGCATTTTATATTGATGATTCCGAGATTTCTAATAATGAATATCGTCAATTTGTTAATTGGGTTCGTGATTCTATTGCTCGTAAATTATTAGCAAATGGTTCAGGACCAGATGCTGAAGCCTTTCAAATTTCACAAGAAGATTTCTTAGGAATGTGGCCAGTTTATAAAACGGACGTGAATTTGCAAGATCCTTATATTAACTGGGATGAAAAAATAAAATGGGATAGTGATGATGAAGATTATCGTACAGATTTGCAACCACTTTATATGCCAGAGGGTGAGCGTTTTTATAACCGAAAAGAAATTGACGCTCGTAAGTTAAATTTTGAATATTATAGAATAGATATTCGTTTAGCGGCTTCAAAATCCAATCGTTTTGTTCCTCAAAAATCTCTCGATATTCAAGATGCTGCTCATGATTATAAAAAAGCAGAATATATTAATGGTGTTCATTTAAATGATGGTCAAAACGGTGTTCCAGGTCAAGTTTCAACTCCTGTTGGTGATCCCGCTAAAGATCCAAAAACTTTAGGAACCTATAATGTTGAGGATGAGATTGGGGTTGGTCAAGGTAACTACGTTCCTCGTGAGAGAAATGGAGTTGATCGATCAGTATTTATTTTGAAAGATGTTATTAATGTGTATCCTGATACATTAGCGTGGGTTCATGATTTTACGTATTCATTTAACGAGCCAATGACTAATATGTATTTTTGGCATCCTGCCTATGATGATTATCCAGTTGTAGGTGTTACTTGGAAACAAGCTCGTGCATTTAGTATTTGGCGTTCAAACTTATTAAATAATTATTTAACTGGTAACGGAATGAGTATTGTTAATGATTTCCGTTTACCAACAGAGTCTGAGTGGGAATATGCAGCTCGTGGCGGTAATGATTTATCTCCTTATCCATGGGGCGGTCCTTATATTCGTAATGCAAGTGGTTGTTTCTTAGGAAATTTTAAACCAATGCGTGGTTCTTATATTGATGATGGTGGATTTCACTCTGTATATATATATTCATATAATCCTAATGATTATGGTTTATATTGTATGGCTGGTAATGTATCTGAATGGACAAGTAACGCATTTGATGAATCTGCTTACGACTTTGCTCACGATTTGAATCCTGATTATGTTTATGAGGCACAAGATAAAGATGCTAATGTATTAAAACGTAAAGTTATTCGTGGTGGTTCATGGAAAGATGTAGGAT
>CANHPI010000284.1 GCA_947462425.1 Bacteroidota bacterium | reverse complement strand
AGTAATACTAAAAAATAAAAGGAATGAACCAAAATTTTCTGAATCTCCTCTATTTTATTTTCGGCGAATTTATGCGATAAAACCGGAATAAATACCGTACCAACACTGGTCACAAAGGGTAATAGTAATTTAATAAATTTAATGGAGGCAGTGTAAAAGCCTACAGCCATTGGGTTAGCTAAAAATCCAAGCAAGATGGTATCCCATAAAGTATAAATACTGGAGGCCGCGGTTGCACCAAAAATATACAGCAATGGTTTAAAATGTTTTTTAAATTCTAATGTATAAGAATGGGGTTGATGCTTAAAATAAATCACCAAAAAACTGTACACTTGATTGCCAAGAATAGTGAAAATCAAAACAACTAAATATTGAAATAAATCATCGGGTGTTTTGACCCAGAGATACAATAATACTAATGCGATTGCTTTTACCATGATGGAACGTATTGCAATGGTTTTAAAATCGGCCTTGCCCGCATAGTACCAATCTGTGTAGGTAAAACTTAATAAAACTAAAGCGCCCGCCATTAAGTACATGGATCTATGTGCATTAAAATAAGGTATATACATAATACTCAACACATATAATAAGGTAGCCACCGCACTGGCAACAAAAAAAATACTACTTAAGGATAAAAAAATTGATTTTGTTTGATGATCATCTTGGTGATGCTTTGCTATTTCTTTAACGCCATAAATGGGTATTCCTAGGGCTGCAAAAAGTGCAAAATACTGTGCATATGAAAAAATAAATTGCACTTTCCCAATGCCCTCGGGGCCTAGCACCCTTGCTGCATAAGGAAAACTGATTATTGGGAATAATATATTTGAAATAGACAATAGCAAATTGAATAAAAAATTCTTTTTCATGCCTATTTAATTTTCTAACGTTATTATTTTTATATTATCAATAGACCAACTTCTGGTACAGGTGTCATTTCTTGCACCTCCTGCATCACTTAATGCCAATGCAAATGTTTTTTTGTTATGAGGTAAACTATGAACAATTCTATAAACGCTGGTTCCTCTTGTACTATTTTTTTTACTACAAGCGCCAGGTAAATAAATTTCTTGGGCTTGATTACCAGCGGGGCTAGTAGGTCCATTATTAAACCAATTGGGATAAGCTTGTTGGATGGTACTGTCGTTTGAAAACCCAGTTATAAGCCGGTATTCTCCATCCATTTTCATTATCCAAAGATTATTCTGCCAATTATCATGTAAGTATAAGTCAAATTCCACTCTTATAATAGTATGGCTGGGCAAAGTGTCAAATGTTAAATTTACACTGCTATTATTAAATGTTCCTAGAACTTTTTGATTGTGAAAATTGGTTATTTTTTTAAATGGAAATTCACCAAAACTATAATCTGAAAGCCATCCGGCGGTAGTAATTCCTTTGGGGGTTCCACTTTCAAAATTATTTTCATACACCGTTTTTATATTGGTTAGGTTTTTAACACATCCATTTAAAAGGAATAATACTCCAAATAGGTAAAACAAGCGGAGTCTATTGCCTTTTAACTGCATAACCAATTAATAATTTACTCAAAAATAGCCCTACTTATTCAAACTTCCGCTTCAAATTAGCTTTAAGCCTTTTTGGAAGTCAATTTTTGCAGTTTAGGTCTTAAATTGCAGCATATGTTTGTGTTCCCAATTATATATATTTCTGCTTTTATTGCCTCCATTTACTTCTTAAAGGAAAAGCAATCAAAGGGTATTTTTATATTTATATTATTTGGATTACCCATTTATACCCTTTCTTTATCTATTTCCCACATGTATGGGTTTACTCAACTGGTTCCGGTAATGCAAACTTTTAAGGAAATTACTATAGTTGGCTTTTTTGTATATGCATTTTCACAACTTAAAACCAATAATAATTGGCAAACATTGGATAAAATTATGCTTGCCTTTTTTTGTTATAATTTATTGTATGTTCCATTACCTATAGGAGGCTATAGTTTTTTTGAAAAAGTACTCGCATTTAAAAGTTTAAGTTTTTTCCCATTAGTTTATTTTACAGGTAGGATTATAAATAATGATGAGATAGCATTAACCAAGGTTTTTCATTTTATAGCCCTACTTACTATTATAGTGGCTGTAGTATTATTTATTGAAGTAATCACTTACACGCATATACAAAGTATCAGTGGCTATGCTAAATACAATCAACATTTTTTTGATCAAGACCCTTCTGGTGCCTACGATCTATCATGGACTTTTCAAATTGAAAATGGCATGAAACGTTTTGCAAGTATTTTTTCGACCCCTTTGGAGTTAGCAGCAGCCACGCTAGTTTCCTTAGCAGCCATTGCAGCCATCGTCACCAATAATAATAATAGTTTTAGCTTTTCAAAGTTGACTGCAGTTGCATTACTAAGCAGTTTATTTTGTATTAATTTAGCTTTATCAAGAGCCTCATTAGCAAGTTATTTAATAATGTTATATTGTTATGCCTGGTTCACCAATAAAAAAATAATATTAAAAACCATTCACTATGCTTTAATATTAGCTACACTAGGGTTGATATTTATTTCCTTTGATAGTGATTTTGTAGATTTTATAATCAATAGCCTTACGTTTACCAATGCGTCTAGCGTTGGTCATTTGATTGAATGGGCCAATGGGCTTGACTCCATGATAAAAAGTCCATTGGGTATTGGTCTCGGCTCTTCGGGTCGTATATCCGCTTTTAGTGGATATAATGTGGGCGGTGAAAATGAATTTATTATTATTGGAGTACAAACAGGCATCATTGCGCTTGGCTTATATATTGCAGCTTATATTTATTTAATTAGAAAAACCTACCAAATATTTACTACTTCAACAGGTCGAATTAGAAGATTGGCATTATTTTTATTATTACTTAAAATTGGAATGATCATCCCTCTTTTTACTTCAGAAGCAGAATCCTATATTTACATAAGTTATACTACCTGGCTATTAAGTGGAATATTTATAAATATGGTTAGTAAAGAAAATAGCAACAACAAAACTGAAATTGTTCATGAGCTTATTTAAAATATGGGTAGACCATTCCAAAAAAGACTCTTTCGTTAACAACATACGAAAAAAAAGATTTGCCTACCAAAAATTGCTTATTGAAAAATTACTAGAAACCAAAGAAACCATTAATATATTAGACATCGGAGGTGAAATTGAATTTTGGAAACACTTAGGCTGGGACAATAACAGATGCACTATTTACTTATTAAATTTGGAGGCCGTTCCAACAATAAAGCCTACCCCTGGATTTATACAAATCACAGGCAATGCATTGGCGCTGCCTTTTGAGCAGGACGAATTTGATTTAATTTTTTCCAATTCGGTAATTGAACATGTAGGTAGTTATGGCAATCAGCAATTGTTTGCAGCCGAAACAAAAAGAGTTTCTAATAAGTACATGATTCAAACTCCCAGTATTTGGTTTCCTTTAGAACCACATAGTTTAATTCCTTTTTTTCAAGTGATTCCACATTCTATGAGAGCCATTTTGATTATGTTTTTTAATATCAATTATTTTCCAAAACAAAAAACTTATAAGGCAGCATTAGCCACTTCAAAATCAACACTCATGTTTTCTAAAAAAAGATTTCAAGCTTTGTTCCCAGAAGCAGAGATACAAGTTGAAAGGTTATTTGGTATTCCTAAATCATATACAGCTATAAAAATGTAATTATGATTAAAGGCCAACAAAAAATAAAAGTAGGGATTGACATTCGTGATTTAAAAATTTCAAAAACTGGAGCGCATACTTATTTATATGAAGTGTGTAATCATTTAGATAAGGAGTCGGCTATTTTTGAATACGTTTTTTTGGACACAGTCCTACCTATTTATACTGGGCCAAATAAATTATTAAAATTGAGCGAGCAGCTTTCTTTTTTTATTTGGAAACAAATTACTTTGCCCATAAAAGCAAATTTAAAAAAATGTGAACTTGTTTTTT
>CANHPI010000283.1 GCA_947462425.1 Bacteroidota bacterium | reverse complement strand
TATTTATTTCAATAGGTTATGGTTTAGAGGGCGCTATTACTGATTTGCAAACAAAACGAATTCGTGAAAACGAAATTGTTCCGTACTTTAAACAAAAACAATTTTATCTTGGATTAGAAGCTGGTTGCCAAGCTTTAATGAAAGCAGCCAAAGGCGAATACAATGAGAAAACATCGCCCAAAGGGCCAGGCATTGAAAGTTGGGTTAAAAATCATCCCATTCTATTTATAATTCTTGTCATAATTTTTATTTTTATTATGTTTAAAGGTTCATCGGGTGGTGGCGGTGGTAGAAGCATGACTTATTTTGGTGGCGGTTCTGCATTTGGTGGATTTGGCGGTGGTTCTGGTGGTGGCTCATCCTTTGGTGGATTTGGTGGTGGTTCTGGTGGTGGTGGCGGTTCGGGGGGCAGTTGGTAGTAAATAATTTATTGTATATTTATAGTTGAAAATTATAAATACTATGAATAAAAATTTACTCATCCTTTTTATTAGCTTTTTAAGCAGCGCGTCTTTCTCACAAATTTCAATAACAGCTACTCAAATGCCTGCAAGTGGCGATACAATAAGATATAGCAATGCTAGTCTTACAAGCGTTGGTGATTACACAACAACTGGGATAAATCATATTTGGGACTTTAGTTTACTTGATACTATAAGCCAAGCAATTCGTAAATTTGAACCCGCTTTATCAACTCCTTATTTTTACTTTGGAGCAACGGGCTATGGAGAAAAAACTGCTGATAGCGTTGGCGTTAATCCTTTTCTTTTTAAAAACATCTATAGTTTTTATAAAAAAACCGCTACTAAATTTTATGTTGATGGGATTGGACTGACTTTTTCTGGTTTTCCTATCCCAAATTTCTATTCAGATAAAGATGAATTATATTTATTTCCATTAACCTACCTTAATAGAGATTCATCTACTTTCAAATTCTCAACTGTTTCAACAGGAACAATTCCCGCCTATAGCAAACAAGGTTATAGGATTACAGAAGCCGATGGCTGGGGAACTATAACAACACCATATGGAACATCGCAATGTTTGCGAGTAGTTACTACGCAATACTCGCAAGATAGTATAAAAGGCTCTATATCGTTTTCAGGATTTACTATTCCTTTAAATTTAGGTTTTCCAAACTACACTAAAAGCTATCAATGGCTAAGTTTAGGCGAAAAAATTCCTTACTTAGAAGTTTCGGGAACTGTGACGACTGGGAATTTTGTTTTAAGAAATGTTAAGTACCGCGATAATAAGCGAAGTTTTGTTGGTTTAGAAGAAGAAAGTATAGATTTAGCATTGTCTGTGTTTCCTAATCCGACTAATACCGAATTTAATATTATTATTCCTCAAAACACGAGTGATGTTGTTGCTGAAATCACTGATTTGCAGGGTAAACTGATTCTCACAAAAAGTTTAAACCAAAATTCTCAAATTGTAAATCAACATCAAATAGATGTATCATCTATTGCTAAAGGAACTTATTTTTTAAACTTAAGCACTAGCAAATCCAAACAAACTTTAAAAATTTCAGTGCAATAGTTTTAAATACTAAATAATTAAATTATTTTTACCGTAAAATTAAATCCATCTTTATGAGTTCTCATCACGATCACAACAATCATTCAAATGAACCAAAATCAGTTGCATTTGGAACCCCATTAATTTTAGCTTTAGTTACTGTTTTAATTATCTTATTGGCAGTTAGTACTTGTGATAATAAAAAACATGAAACAGCTCATGCTGAAGAGGCTCATAAAACAGTTTCTGAGGAACACTCTGCTATTGCTGACACATTAGCAAAAACGGATACAACTGCTGCTCATCATTAATTAATAATTTATTTAAATACAAAGCTCTACAACTTTTGTAGGGCTTTTTTGTTATACAGAAGAATCCAATAAAGCACGGCTTTTCTTTTGCGGGTTAAAGATGATTTTTGTAATATTGCACACCTAAAAAACTTTAAAATGGCTACAGATAACTTTCAAGCACACGATTATTATTTAATGGACGAATTATTAAGTGATGAACATAAATTAATTCGTGATACTGCCCGCGCATGGGTTAAAAAAGAAGTAACTCCAATAGTTGAAGAAGCTTGTCAAACAACAACATTCCCTAAACAATGGATAAAAGGATTGGCAGAAATTGGTGCTTTTGGGCCTTATATTCCAGCTGAATATGGTGGGCCGGGTTTAGATCAAATTTCTTATGGATTAATTATGCAAGAATTAGAACGTGGCGATAGTGGCTTACGTTCAACAGCTTCAGTTCAAAGTTCATTAGTAATGTATCCAATTTATGCATACGGTAGCGAAGAACAAAAGAAAAAATATTTACCAAAATTAGCAACTGGCGATTTAATGGGATGCTTTGGTTTAACAGAACCGGATCATGGAAGTAACCCAAATGGCATGATTACTAATATCAAAGATAAAGGTGATTATTACTTATTAAATGGAGCTAAAATGTGGATTAGTAATTCACCATTTGCTGATATAGCAATTGTTTGGGCAAAAGACGAGTCTGGAGAAATTAGAGGAATTATTGTTGAAAGAGGATATGAAGGATTTACAACTCCGGAAACTCATGGTAAATGGAGTTTACGTGCAAGCGCTACTGGTGAATTAGTTTTTGATAACGTAAAAGTTCCTAAAGAAAATTTATTACCAAATGTAAAAGGCTTAAAAGGACCATTAGGCTGTTTAAATTCAGCTCGCTTTGGTATTGCATGGGGCGTGATTGGTGCTGCCATGGATTGTTATGATAGTGCTTTACGTTACAGTAAAGAGCGTATTCAATTTGGTAAACCAATTGGTGCGTTTCAATTAACTCAAAAGAAATTAGCTGAAATGATTACTGAAATTACCAAAGCTCAATTATTAACTTGGAGATTAGGGGTTTTAAAAAATGAAAACCGTGCAACACCTGCACAAATTAGTATGGCTAAACGTAACAACGTAAACATGGCTTTACAAATTGCTCGCGAGGCTCGTCAAATACATGGAGGCATGGGCATTACTGGCGAGTATCCAATTATGCGTCATATGATGAATTTAGAATCAGTAATTACTTATGAAGGAACTCATGACATTCATTTACTGATAACCGGTATGGATATTACTGGCTTTAATGCCTTTTCTTAATTTTAATTTCAAATTTCTAAACTCCTATTCACCAAAAATGGATAGGAGTTTCTTTTTGTCTAATTTCTCTTTTTTTAACCATAGCAAAACTAAAAGGCGTGTATCTTTGACACTCAATAATTAATTAATTTCAAACCACACGCCATGACCTTATTAGAAAACTTAAACTGGCGTTATGCCACCAAAAAAATGAATGGAACAGCAGTTCCTCAGGATAAAGTTGATTTTATTGTAGAAGCGGCACGTTTAGCGCCTTCTTCTTCAGGTCTGCAACCTTATAAAATTATTGTAATTTCTAATAAAGAATTATTAGGAAAAATAAAACAAGTAGCTAATGGCCAAACTCAAATTACCGACTGTTCACATTTATTGGTATTCGCTGCTTGGGATACATACACTGAAGAACGTATTAACGAAGTTTTTAAACGTCATAGTACTGAACGAAATATGCCAGAAAGCGTTTCTGATGCTTACAGAATGATGTTAATTGGGGCATATCCTAATAGGCCGGCAGAAGAAAATTACACGCATGCCGCTAAGCAAGCTTACATTTCTTTAGGTATAGCGATGGCTGCCGCCGCCGAAGTAAAAGTAGACGCAACACCAATGGAAGGTTTTGATTACAAAGCTTTAGATGAATTACTAAATTTAAAAGAAAAGGGACTAAGAACGGCTGTTCTTTTACCTTTGGGATATAGAGATGAAGCTAACGATTGGTTAATGAATTTGAAAAAAGTGCGCACTCCAAAAGAAAAATTTATTACTGAAATAAAATAAAAGTTATTCCAACAAAAAAGCCCGAACAACATT
>CANHPI010000282.1 GCA_947462425.1 Bacteroidota bacterium | reverse complement strand
TTGACGAGCTTGAACAACTTCACGTTTGCGGGTTTTAGATTTCATTAAATCAATATTTAAATCAAAATAATCGCAAACCACTTTTTGTATGTAATCAATAGAAACTTCACGAGCAGTTGATTTAACAAACTTGTCAATCATTTGCTTAGCTAATTCTAAAGTAATTACTTTTTTGTTTAATGAAGATTGAGCTAATAATGAAATTAGAGCACCTTCTAATTCACGTACGTTTGAAGTAATGCTATATGCTAAATATTCGCACACTTCTTTTGGTAATTGAATTCCTTCGTTGTAAACTTTTTTCTCTAAAATAGCGATACGAGTTTCTAAACCTGGCGTTTGTAAATCAGCACTTAAGCCCCATTTGAAACGAGATAATAAACGCTGCTCAATTCCTTGCATTTCAACAGGCGCTCTATCAGCAGTTAAGATGATTTGTTTACCTAATTGGTGTAAGTGATTGAAAATATGGAAGAATACATCTTGCGTTTTTTCTTTTCCTGCTAAATATTGTATATCGTCAATAATCAACGTATCAATCATTTGGTAAAAATGAACGAAATCATTTTGGTTATTGTTTTTGATGGAATCAATAAATTGAGAAATAAATTTTTCTGATTGAACGTAAAGAACCGTTTTGTTTGGGAAGTTCTTTTTGATATCAATGCCGATAGCTTGTGCTAAGTGAGTTTTGCCTAAACCAACACCACCATATAATAATAATGGGTTAAAGGCAGTGCCTCCTGGTTTTTGCGAAACAGCATAACCTGCAGAGCGCGCTAAACGGTTACAATCACCTTCAACAAAATTATCAAAACAATAGTTAGGATTTAATTGAGATTCAACAGAAACTTTTTTAAGACCTGGAATAATAAATGGATTTCTAATTGCTCCGTTACTAACATCAATCGGCATTGAAACTGGATTGTTTCTTAAGTTGGTGTTAATGTTTGGCACTTTTAGCATAACTGCTTTTTCTGATTTACCAGTTCCGTTATCCATAACGATACTGTATTCAATTCTTCCTTCAGCACCTAGTTCTTTACGAATTACTTTTTTAATGATTGTAATGTAATGTTCTTCTAACCATTCGTAAAAAAATTGAGATGGCACTTGGATGTTTAATACGTTGTCTTGAATTTTTATTGCTTTGATTGGTTCGAACCAAGTAGCAAAATTTTGAGGGCTTACATTATCCTGAATTACTCTTAAGCAATTCTTCCACACGGTTTCAGCTGTCTTTTCCTTCATAGTATTAAATAAGTTATTAAAAATATAGTGTTTAGTGTTATTAACAATTCCGAGTTTGTAAATATATACTGATTATTTAATCTCGCAAGAAAAAAATCGATAATTAATTTAAATAAATTTTCGTTTTGGACTTGTTTTTTTAGATTTTTCTATTATTTGAATTATGTGAAATTTTTTTCTTATCATGTGAAAAAAACACATCTAATTTTCCTAACCAAATCCCTGCCCAACCAACTTGAGTTACATAAATCTCCTTGCCAGCTCTATTTGCTAATTTTACTGGATGTTCAAGAAAAGTATGTGAATGGCCACCTATAATTAAATCAATATGTTCTGTCTGTGGCGCCATGCTCATATCGCTCAGTTTTTTATCATTGTATGAAAATCCTAAATGCGACAGGGCAATCACATAATCGCAGTCTAAATCTAATTTTAATAATTTTGCAGTTGCATTTGCAATCGCTATTGGATTTTGATAAATGGTTTCTTTGTACGTTTTTTTATCAACTAAACCTTCGAGTTCAATTCCATAACCTAGTACACCAATTTTAATACCTTGTTTATTAAATATTTTGTACGGGATAATTTTATTGTGCAAACTAGTATTTGAAAAATCATAGTTACAATTAATAAAAGCAAAATTAGCATGTGGCATTTGTTTTGAAATATTATCAATTCCTAAATCAAAATCATGGTTCCCAATAGTTGTGGCATCATATCCCATCATGCTCATTAACTTATACTCTAATTCGCCACCATATAAATTAAAATACGGAGTACCCTGAAAAATATCACCGGCATCTAACAATAAAATAGTATCGTTTTCTTTTTTCAATTCATCTATCACAGCAGCTCGCTTTGCAAAACCACCTTTGTTTGCATATTTCGGGTCGTTGTCAGGAAAAGGCTCAATACGACTATGAATATCATTTGTGTATAAAATAGTTAATCGAGATAAATCTTTGCTTTTTAAAACTTCCTTAGATAATGCAGGTAAGCCAGCTAAAACGGCTGATGTTCCTACAAAATATTTTAAAAAATCTCGTCTATTTTGATAATTGAATTCGGCCATCGAGTTTTGGTTTTATAGTTTGATTTAATTTTGTTACGTCATTACAATATTCTATAATCATATTTCTTAAAAGTATATTCAAATTTTTTCTATCTAAAGCATCTTTAAAAAAAATATAGCTATCACCTCCATTAGCTAAATAGTCGGAAGTTACCACCCAGTAATCTTTGGTTTCGTCAAATGGTTTTCCATTAACAAAAATATCAGTTGGGGTTGATCCTTTCATTATTAATCGCATTCCACCAATAGGAATGCCACCTTTTTCTACAATTTTAAAACACATATCTTTAAACTGAGCACCACTTAATTTTAATAAAACAACTTCGTTATCAAAGGGCATTAATTCAAACACATTACCGATGGTTATATCACCTTTTGGTAAAGAGTTACGCAAACCACCTTTATTAAAAATTGCAACATCTAACATTGATGAATCTTTACCCAACAGTTTTTTTGTTTCGTAAATAACGGCATCACAAAAAAAGTTGCCTAATGTGCTCTCCACATCTGCTTTTACTAAAGCGTCTTCGCTTTTTGCAACTACAGCTTGCATTTGCTCGTCATGTGTTTTTTTATATGGCAACATAACTTTATAAATTGAACTATCAATTTTTGAATCATTAATTACAACATGAGATTCTGAAATTTTAGTAATGGTTGTTTTATGTGAACATCCGAATAAACTAATGAGTGCTGAAAAAAAAGTTACTTTTATTAGAAATTGCATAAACAGAAAGCTAAATTAGATGTCTTAAATATAGTATATTATTTGTATGATTAAAACAGAAACAACGTTAAGAGTGCGTTACGGAGAAACTGATCAAATGGGCTTTGTGTATTACGGCGTGTACGCTCAATATTATGAAGTTGGTAGGGTAGAGGCCATGCGAAGTTTAGGTTTTAGTTATAAAGAAATGGAAGAAAGTGGTGTATTAATGCCTGTTATAAATTTGACCATCAATTATAAAAAACCAGCTTTATACGATGATGAAGTGCGCATTGTAACTACCGTAAAAGAAATGCCGGGAGTACGAATTACATTTCATTACGAATGCTATAATCAAAAAGATGTTTTGTTAAACACAGGCTCGGTTACGCTTGTATTTATTGATAAACAAAAAAATAAACCCATGCAACCACCTCAATGGTTTATGGAAGGATTTATGAAAAAGTTTGTTGTCTAAACGCTGAGAGGCGGAGATTTTTCGCAAAGTGCGCTGAGAAATATTTAAATTATTTTTGCGAACTCTGCGCTGAAACTTTGATTTCTTTGCGGTTAGGTTTTAAAACCTAATCTCGCAACCAGGCAATAATGCTTTTAGTTCCTCAATATACGCTTTGCTAAAACCGTTTCCTTTTACATCTAATATGGTTAGGTTTTCTAACTGACAAATAGTATCAGGTATTTTTTGCAGATGATTATTTTTTACAGAAAGAAAACGTATTTTTTTTGCTTTATAAATATCAAATGGTAATGTTTGCAGTTGGTTGGCGTCAAGCACCAATACCTCTAAATTTACAAATCGTTCAAAATGTTTAGTGATGTAAAATATATTTGCGTTGGTTAAATTCAAATAATTTAAGTTTGGTATTTTAAATAGTTCTTTTGGAAAGCTATCTAATATGCAGTTTTCAATAGTAACCTCTTTTAAATTTTTTAAATATTTTAAGGTCG
>CANHPI010000281.1 GCA_947462425.1 Bacteroidota bacterium | reverse complement strand
TATATTTGTCATTCTATAATTATAACCAATAGTATCGTGCCAGTATTCTCTATTTTTTGCAAGACCTTGTCCTTTCAAATGACTAACTTTTTCAATTAAAACTTTATTATTTGTAACAACCATGCCTCCTTCTCCAGTTGTGATTGTTTTATTCCCAAAAAAACTGAATGTCGCAATGTCACCAAAAGTACCAACATGTTTATTTTTGTGTTTGGATCCAATAGCTTCTGCACAATCTTCAATAATATATAAATTATTGTCTTTAGCAATTTTACACAAAGCATCCATGTCACATGGATGACCATATAAGTGAACGACCATAATTGCTTTTGTCTTTGCGGTTATTTTTTTAATTACATCTTGAGGATCTAATTGCCAAGTTGTTTTTAAAGAATCTACAAATACCGGTTTAGCTCCAACATAGGATATTGCATTAACTGATGCAATATATGTGAGTGTAGGTACAATTATTTCATCATCTGGTTTTATATCAAGTGCCATAAGAGCTAAATGCAATGCTACAGTTCCATTACATACACTTGCCGAATATTTTATGTCAATATATTTTGCAAACTCGTTTTCAAATTCATTTATATATTTTCCTTTAGAGGAAATCCAACTTGAATCAATACAGTCGTTGACATACTTTTTTTCATTTCCTAATAGGTATGGTTTATAAACGGGATACAAAAAATTATTCATATGTGTAAAATTTAAGAAAACCAGATTCCACTGGCTTTGTTGTTTATGATTTTATAATATTGATAATACGCCAAAATGGGATTTAAAGATATACTCAAGCATGTTGCTATAATTATTCCATCAACACCAAAACCCAAGTTTTTTGTCATAAACAAACACAATGGTATATTTACTAAAGCTGCAAAAATACTAGTATAAAATTGGATATTAAGTTTGCCTACGCCATTTATAAAATAAACATAAATATTAGTATAAGTAGAAATTAAAACGAAAATACCCATAAATATCGATAGTCTAATAGGAACCAAAACAGTATCACCTAACCAAAAGTTATAAATTCTAGAGGAAAGTATAATTGTTAATATCACCACAATTAATAAAATCACCCATGCCTTATTTAAAACTGAAACAACTTTTTTAATCCAAACAAAATCTTTACGTATGAATGCTTCACCGAATGCAGTCCAAAGTGGTGTTAATATAATTGTCCATCCAAAAATAAATAGACTAAAAAGTTTATAAGGTATATTATATAATGTTACGTCCTTAGGGGTAAATAAAGATGTAATGATAATGTTGTCAGTTGAAAATATTATTAGCGAAGCTACTTGAATTGTAAAGAATTTAAGACCAACTGAAAGTAATTCTTTCGCATGAGCTAGTTTTATATTCTTGATATTTGGTGAAATTTTTTTAAAAATTCCTTTAAAATAATAAATTGAAATTAAAAGTAAGAAAAATATAGGAATCCCATTTGATACTATATTTAACCATAAAAGTTTGTTTATAAAAACACTTTTTGTTAAAATGAAAATCCCAATAAAAACTAATGCATTTATATATAAATTATTTCTAGCAACCAAATCGGCTCTTTGATGAGCAAATAATATTGAGTTTATTAAATCAAGTACAAAACGTATAGAAAAAAATATAAATAATATTGGCATTATAGTATTTATCCTAATGCCGTCATTTAATTTTAATTTAAATATATTCTCCCATTTAGTAAAATGATTTAGAATTAAAAAAAGTATTACAATTACTAAAATTATTACAAAAAAAATAAAATAGGAAGTTGAAACCAAAGATTTTGATTGGACAATATTTTCTTTCGCCAAGTTCTCGGTTAATTTATTTTTTAAGCCATTCCCGATCCCTAAATCTAATAAAGAAATCCAGGACATTGTAGAACTAATAGTTAACCAAACGCCGTAATTATTTGAATCTAAATATCTTAAACAAATAGGAACTAATAAAAGACTGATTAATACTCCTACTAATTTATACAATGCAGAATAAGCTATATTTTTAATCTGACTTTCTGTTCTTTTATTGAACTTTAGATTAGATAAAATATTAATATTTATCAAGTGTTTTGTTTAAATACAAACTTTTAACTACCAAACTAATTCCTAAGTCTAAGTCGATTTTAGGATGCCAGCCCAAACTATTGATTTTTGAAGTGTCAAGCAGTTTTCTTGGAGTGCCATCGGGAAACGATTTATCAAAAAAAATTTGGCCTTCATAACCTATAATTTTTTTTATTTTTTCAGACAATTCGGCAATTGTAATATCAATTCCTGTGCCAATATTGATTACATCCTTATTGTTATAATTTTTTAATAAATACAGACAGGCATCTGAAAGATCATCTACGTTTAAAAATTCTCGTCTTGGCAAACCTGACCCCCATACTGTAACAGAGGTGGTTTTATTCTTTTTAGCTAAAATAAACTTCCTCAATAAAGATGGCAAAACGTGTGAATTGTCTGGATGATAATTATCATTTTCTCCATATAGATTTGTAGGCATAGCAGAAATGAAATTACAGCCATATTGTGCTCTATAGCTATTACATAATTCAATGCCAGCAATTTTAGCAATAGCATAGGGCTGATTAGTTATTTCTAAATAACCACTTAACAAATACTCTTCCTTTAATGGCTGAGGCGCCATTTTAGGATAAATACATGAAGAGCCCAAAAATAAAAGTTTAGTTACATTATTCAAATAGGATGCGTGAATAATGTTTGTTTGAATCATTAAGTTATCATAAATAAATTCTGCTCTGTAAGTATTGTTTGCATGAATACCTCCAACCTTTGCAGCGGCAAGTATAACATATGCTGGTTTTTCTTTTTCAAAAAAATCATTGACAGCTTGCTGATTTCTTAAATCTAATTCACTAGAAGTTCTTGTAACAATATTGTTATATCCTTCTTTTCTTAATTTACGTTCTAATCCAGAACCAACCATTCCTCTGTGTCCAGCGATATATATTTTAGCAGTTTGCTCCATAATTACAATCCACTTTCTTTAATGTACAATTCTTTTTTAAATAAGGAAACATCACTCGCTACCATTTCTTTAACTAATGCGGATAAATCGTATTTAGGCTTCCAACCTAATTTAGTCATTGCTTTAGTCGGATCTCCAATTAATAAATCAACTTCAGTTGGTCTGTAATATTTAGGATCAACTTTTACAACCACAGTTCCTTCTTCCAATTTATATTCACCATTATTTTTTACAACATACCCTTCTTCTGCTTCATCCTTACCTCTAAATCCTAATTCAATTCCCAACTCTGCAAAACTCATTTTTACAAAATCACGAATAGTAGTTGTAATTCCAGTAGCTAAAACAAAGTCTTCTGGTTTTTCTTGTTGCAATATCAAATACATTCCTTCTATATAATCCTTTGCATGTCCCCAGTCTCTTTTGGCATCTAAATTTCCTAGGTACAAACAATTATCCATTCCTAAAGCAATTTTTGCGGTTGCTCTTGTAATTTTTCTTGTTACAAAAGTTTCTCCTCTTTGTGGAGACTCATGATTAAACAAGATACCATTACATGCATACATGTTGTACGCTTCTCTATAGTTTACGGTAATCCAATATGCATATAGTTTTGCAACAGCATAAGGTGAACGAGGATAGAATGGAGTAGTTTCAGATTGTGGAACTGCTTGCACTAATCCATACAACTCAGAAGTAGATGCTTGGTATATTTTTGTTTTCTTAGTTAAGCCTAACAAACGAACCGCTTCTAAAATTCTAAGTGTACCAATACCATCTGCATTCGCTGTATATTCTGGCTCCTCAAAACTTACATGCACATGACTCATTGCAGCTAAATTGTAAATTTCATCAGGTTGTACTTCTTGTATTATACGTATTAGGTTAGTACTATCGGTCAAATCCCCATAATGGAGGTGAAGGTGTCTGTCTGGAATATGCGGGTCTTCATAAATATGGTCTATTCTTTGTGTATTAAACAAAGAGGATCTTCTTTTAATTCCATG
>CANHPI010000280.1 GCA_947462425.1 Bacteroidota bacterium | reverse complement strand
TAGATAAAAGTGTTTTGTAATAAAACAAGGCCCTCTTTTTTCTTTGCGAAAAAACTCTGCAAGCTTTGCGGTTAAACCTTACATCGCCTCACTCACAACTTCCTTAACCGCATCAGGCAATAAACGTTTTAATAACGCTTCGATGCCTGCTTTTAATGTCATCGTGCTACTTGGACAACCACTGCAAGCGCCACGCATTTGCACTGTTACAACCCCATCTTTTAACTCCTTAAAAGTAATCATTCCTCCATCCGACTCTACTGCTGGGCGAATATACTGATCTAACACTTCAATTATTTTAGCCTCTACTTCATCTTTTGCGGCAACATGTTGTGTGCTAATTGTTATTTTTTCAGTAAACGTATTGTCAACCGCCACGTCTTGTTTTGGTAATGCTGTTATAATTAAATTACCTGCATTTAAATATTCTGTCAAAAATGCACGTAACTCTAATGTAATATCGTCCCAATCAACGGCATCCGTTTTAGTAATTGTAATAAAATTAGCAGCAATAAATATTGTTTTTACAAACGGAAATTGAAATAATTTTTTTGCGATGGGAGCAGTTTCAGTTTCCGAAATAGCTTTATATTCTGCACTGGCACCTTTTTCGTTTATTAAAACTTTATTGGCAACAAATTTTATTGAAGCCGGATTTGGTGTTGCTTCAACATATATGATATAAGGAATAGCTGTTTCCATAGGTTTTATTTTTAAGTGACAAATGTCGTTAACAATTATGGTAAGTACAAAGATTGTTCGCCATTTGAAAGAAAATTACAATTATTTTACAAGTCCACGCAACCGTATTTCCCTATTCATAGACTTTATTAATAAATCCAAGCTTAGTAAATAACTTTAAAGTAATAAAACAAACATGATAAAAAGGCAGTAACTCAAGTTAAAACCTAAATACTTATACAAATAAAAAATAGAATGGTTATTCGTTAATTCCAAAAAATTCATTATAGCTTACTTCTTTAGTATCTAATGTGCAAGATGTTTTTAAAACATCCAACACTTTTTTACTATATAAGCCTTCAAATATTTTTTGCGCTTCTTGCTCTTTACTTAAAATACCATCTACAATTTTTGCTACTTCTGCATCACCAGGAACTTGACCGTAACGAGCAAATTGAGAGCGAACATAGTTTCCAGCTTCAACTTTTGCTTCGTCAGCAGTCACAGCAATATTATTATTTTTAATAATTTTATTTTCAATCAATTTCCATTGCATTGATTTTGCATAAGAAGGGTATTCCGCTTCCAATTGCTCATTAGTTAAAGGTTTTTCGTTTACTGCCATTAACCAACGTTTTAAAAATTCATCTGGTAATTCTATGTTTAGTTTTTCAACTAAAGTTTTTTCTACCGTTTCAATAAATTTACGATCAGTATCTTGAGTAAACATTAATGCTAATTCTGCTTTGATTTTATCTTTAAACTCAGCTTCAGAATTTATTGCGCCAGCACCATATAATTTATCAAATAATTCCTGATTTAATTCCGCATCTTCCATACGAGCAATATTACGAACCGTTAGTTGTAAATTTGCATTAAAACTTTCTGCAAGTTCTTTGTCAATTCCTAATGAAATAGACTTGTCAACTGCTGAGTCATACAATTCATTTGCATTGATAATAATTTTATCTTCTTTTTTTGAACCTGTTAATTTTACTTTAGCTGCTTCATTTTTTAATCGATCAATTCCAACACTGGTAGATTTGAATACACCGCCAGCAACAATGTTGTTTTCCGCATCTAATTCAACAATATCCAAATACAATACATCAGTTGACTCTGCTACTTCAGGATTAGAAGGCTTACCGTAGTTACGTTTTACATCTTTTAAATATTTTTCTACTAACTCATCATCTATTTTTACAGTGTTGTAAACAAAAGATTGTGTGTTGTCTAATTTAACATCAAACTGAGGAGTTAAACCTAATTCGTAACTAAAAGTCCATTCTGTTTGTTTATCAAAATCAACTGAACTGTTTAGTTTAGGAATTGGGTTTCCTAAAATTTCAAGTTTATTTTCGTTAATATAGTTATATAAAGTTTCGTTTAGTATTTTATTAATCTCATCAACTAAAATTGATTTACCATGTTGTTTTTTAATTAATCCAACGGGCACTTTCCCTGGTCTGAATCCTGGCAAAGAAGCTTGTTTTTGTACTTTTTTAATAGCACTTTCTACCTTAGCTTCATAATCTGTTGGAGATAATGTAATAGTCAATTCTGCATTTAATGCATTAATGTCTTTTTTAGATATGTTCATGTTTTTTTCTTAAGTAAATATAAGGGGTGCAAAAATAAGGGATTTTAGCAAAAATTCAATCATTTAGACTTAAATTTTGTGAAATTGCTAATAACATTTCAAATGTCAGCTTTATTTGTTTTTATAACTCAACCTTTTGAATTACAGAAATTTGACTCATATTATACTAAAAAACGATTTACAAAGCATAAATATGTTTTGCTATTAACAAGGTTAGATAGTTAATTTATATAAATTACTAAAGTTTACTAATCCTATTTTTATTATTACAAATAACTAAATAAAGTAAAAAGATTGAAGAATAACTAATGAAGCTAGCGCAATTAAAAAAACATTTTTACCTAAACAAAACTCAATAAAATCATTTTCAAAATCCACTCTTTTAAGTATCTTCACCTCCTCAAATCACAGACCATATGACAACACGTACAAAAATTAAAGATATTTTAAAAGGAACCTTAGTTGACCAAACAGTAAATGTTAAAGGTTGGGTTCGTACATTTCGTAACAATTCATTTATTGCCATTAACGATGGTTCAAGCATCAATAATATACAAGCAGTTGTAAATTTTGAAACAGCAAATCCTGACACATTAAAGCGTTTAACCCCTGGTGCTTGTATTGGCGTAACAGGTAAATTAATTGCGTCGCAAGGTAAAGGACAAGCGGTAGAAATCATTGTTTCGGAAATTGAAGTATATGGTGATTCTGAATCCGACATTGCAAAACCAAATGCTTATCCATTACAACCAAAAGCACATAGCCTTGAGTTCTTAAGAGAAATTGCTCATTTACGTTTTCGTACTAATACATTTGGTGCTATTTTCAGAGTACGTCATACACTAGCATACGCTATTCATAAATTTTTTAATGATAAAGGATTTGTTTACATGCATACGCCAATCATTACCAGCAGCGATGCAGAAGGTGCTGGTGAAATGTTTCGTGTATCCACTTTAGACCCTAAAAATCCACCACTAACAGAAACTGGTGAAATCGATTACAAACAAGATTTCTTTGGTAAGTCGACCAACCTTACCGTTTCTGGTCAATTAGAAGGCGAATTAGCTGCCATGGCTTTTAGCGATGTATATACTTTTGGGCCAACATTCAGAGCAGAGAATTCAAACACAACACGGCACTTAGCTGAGTTTTGGATGATTGAACCAGAAATGGCATTTTATAATTTACAAGACAACATGGCTTTAGCAGAAGAAATGTTGAAGTATGTAATTACTTATGCTTTAGATAAAAATAAGGAAGACATTGAATTCTTATCTCAACGTTTGTTAGATGAAGAAAAAAATAAACCACAAGCAGATAGAAGCGAATTAAATTTATTAGAAAAATTAAACTTCTGCTTAGGAAATGAATTTGCAAAAATTACATATACCGAAGCAATAGATATTTTACGTGAATCTAACCATAACAAGAAAAAGAAATTTCAATACATTATTGAAGGCTGGGGAGCTGATTTGCAAAGCGAACACGAGCGTTACTTAGTAGAAAAACATTTTAAGAAACCAGTTATTTTAACGGACTATCCAAAAGACATTAAATCATTTTACATGCGTATGAATGATGATGGGAAAACGGTTGCTGCCATGGATATTTTATTCCCAGGCATTGGCGAAATTATTGGTGGTTCTCAACGTGAAGAACGTTTAGAGAAATTAGAAGCTCGTATGAATGATATGCATATTCCTACTGAAGAAATGAGCTGGTATTTAGATACACG
>CANHPI010000279.1 GCA_947462425.1 Bacteroidota bacterium | reverse complement strand
CGAAAAGAAAATGTACTTCCATTTAAGCCGTGAATTAATAAAACTTTATGTTGTATTTGCTTAGGAATAAAAAGTTTGAAGTGAAATTTAGTATTATTAAAAATAAAATATTCAGAATTCGGAAATGGTTTAATGGGGGCTTCTGAAAGATTATCTTGAATTAAATAAGGTAATACACTAAGCAAAATAAAAGTCGAACCAACCACAATCAAAAGCCACTTGCATATGCGTTTAATTGTTTTCACAAAACTTAAACTAAATCTTTAACAAGTGTGTTACCTTTAGTGGTGTTTAATACATCATCCATGTCCTGCATCAATCTATTAACAGTTGCTAATTCTTTACTATCATCTATTGGTAATATATTAACACCTTTTTGATCTAATTTATCAATAATAAACTTAACCGTTAATTTTGAATCTGATATTCCTGGTTGATAACCAATTTCTTTATCATTTTGCATTTTTACTTCATTAAATATGCCGGTTTCAGTAAATTCATTAATAACATTTCGTGCAAGTCGCAAAGGTAAATCTAACTTTGAAGCAATCTCAAAGGATGTTAATGCAGTTTTTCCCTCGTTAAAATTCTTAACCACATAATTTGCAATCATAAGTGCTATTACACGTTTATATCGGTCGCTAATATTATTGATATCACTTTCTAATTCATAATGATCAACATTTTGATGAGCAAAAGTTAATTCTGCTCCAAATAATAAAACAAACCAAGTGTATTGAATCCAAATTAAAAATAGTGGCAGCGCAGCAAAACTACCATAAATTGCATTGTATTGACTCACTCCCATTTGAGACGACACGTAAGCCCATTCTAAAAATTCAAATAAAATAGCTGCTACAAATGAACCCATAGCTGCGCCTTTTAATGTTACTTTAGTGTTTGGCAATGCCATATATAAAAAAGTAAACATCGCCCAAATAAGAGCAAAGGCAAATACTTTCAAAAAGATAAACGTTAATGGACTTATAATTGTAACATTGGAAGCAACCGTATCTAATCCGGTTTTAAGCCAAACCGTTAAACCACCTGATAAAATAATGAAAATTGGACCAATAAGCATAATTGCAAGGTAATCTGTAATTTTTCTAACCCATGTTCTTTGTCGTGTTACTTCCCAAATTTCATTAAAGCTTTCTTCAATACTACTTAGTAATTTAATAATAGACCAAAGCAATAGCACAACACCAAAACCAGCAATTAAACCTCCTTGTGTATTGGCAAGCATCTTATCTGCATAAACAAAAGCTTGGGTTAATATATCTTTTTGATCACTGAATTTAATGAGTAAATCAGCTTGTAAGGTCTCTTGAAATCCAAAACCCTTAGCTATAGCAAAAGCTAATGCAATAACTGGTACAATAGAAAAAAGAGTGTAATAGGTTAGTGCAGTTGCTTTTAGTAAACATTTATCCTCGTTAAAGCCATTAATAGCTAACGAAAATATACGTAACTGTTTTAAAAAAAAGCCTTGTTTTTTATTTAATTTATCTATTCGAACGCGCCATAATTTATGGGTTAGAAAATATGTGATGCGTTTAAAAAGAGTGATTACATTTGCCATAATGTTGTAAATATAAACAATCAAATGTGTTTTTGAAATGATGTTAGTTTGATTTCAATTCGTCTCGCAATTGTTTGGATGTTTTTCTGCTGCCATCATGACTCCAGCCCGGAGGACCAAACACATACATTATTTTATTTTTTATAGAAGTTTGTTTTTTTAAATCTTCAAAAATAGCTCGCCATTCATGAAAAACTAGTGTCATGGGGTTGTATGTTTTTAAATTTTCAGTTAATCCAAATACAACTAACTCTTCCTCTTTTTCAAAAGTACCAAATACTTTATCCCAAACAATAAAGATCATCCCCATATTTTTATCTAAATACTTAATATTGCTTCCATGATGAACTCTATGGTGAGAAGGTGTAGATAAAAACCACTCTAAAAAGCCTAAATTACCAACTGTTTTTGTGTGAATTAAAATACCATAAATTTGAGTGGCTGCATACATAAACATCACATCTAAAGGATCAAAACCAACTAATGACAATGGAATAAAATAAATAAATCTATATAAAGGTTGAAATACTGATGAACGAAATCCTACTGTTAAATTAAATTCTTCGGATGAATGATGTGTTACATGTACCGCCCAAAAAAAACGGCAGTAATGATCAATACGATGCATCCAATAAAAAGCAAAATCTTCGGCAATTAGCAATACCGACCAATAAATTACTGGGTGAATTAATTTATCAATTGCTATAAATTTAAATTGATAAAAATACCAAAGTACACCTAAACAAATTCCTCTCACTAAAATATCTAATGAAAAATTAAGTGTTGTTAAATATAAATTAGCGAGTATTCCTTTGGTTGAATAATATTTTTTTTGTTTCCAATAACTATATAAAATTTCTATTCCTATTACAATAGTGTAAATAGGAATAGAAAACTTAATTAGAAGTTCTTCTCTAAATTCGTGCATGAAATACTAAAATTAATCGTTGAACAAAGTTAAGAAACCTTTTTCGGTTTTAGTTATTCCTTTTTGGTCAGTATAAGTAACAATATAAAAATAGGTACCGTCGGGTGCTATTCCTGATTTTGTATTTCCATCCCAATAGCCATTAATTGTATCCCATTCGGTTATTTTTAAACCCCAACGATTAAATATTGAACAGTTCAAAGATTTTAATCCTGTAGAATTTATTTTGAAAATATCATTTTTATTATCGCCATTAGGCGTAAATACATTTGGTATTATAACTGAGGTTTCACTTATGATATTTAAGCACTTTGTTATTGTGTCCGAACAACCATTAATGGTATATGCTATTAATTTAACGCAGCATATTCCTGTATCTGAAATTGATTTTGTGATATCAATACTTGTAGAGGTTTCTCCAATACATAAAATTTCCCAAAGGTAATTGTCTGCATTAGAGCTTGAGTTAATAAAGTGCAATTCAGCATTAACATTTACTGTATTGCCTTCGGTAATATTAAAATCTGCAATCGGAGAAATATTAACATTGATTATTGGTAACGTAAATGTACTGGAACATCCTAAAATTGAATTAGTAACCGTTGCTGTAACGGTGTAAGAACCCGTATTTGAATAACAATGATTAGGATTATTTACGTTGGCAGTACTTCCATCACCAAAATTATAAATTATATTGGTTGCTGAAGGGCTCACAATATCCGTAAAATTTGTACAAAATGGAACACAGCCATTTGATAAATTTGAGCTGGCAGTAACTGTTGGAATAGGTGTAACATTAACAGTGGTAGTTGCTATTGACGAACATCCTCCATTATCACCTAAAACCGAATATGTGGTGGTTAAAATAGGTGTTGCATTTATGCTTGCCATGGTTTCAGTTGTGCTCCATGTATAGTTAGTTGCTCCAATTGCAGTTAATGTAGTTGTCTGCCCTGCACAAATAGTTGCCGAATTAATCGTAATTGTTGGTGTTGCAGAAACATTTACAGTTGATGTGGTTACAAGTGTAGTTGTGCATCCATTCAAATCTGTTCCAGATACGGAATAAGTTGTTGTTACCAATGGATTAACTGATTGTGAATTTCCAATTGCATTATTTGACCACGTGTAAGTATTTGCGCCACTAGCAGTTAATGTTGCAGTTTGTCCAGAACAAATACTGGGATTATTAACTGAAAGAGTAGGAGTAGAGTTTACGGTAATTGTTGTAACTGCTGTATTTGTACAACCAGCTGCTGAAGTTCCAATAACAGAGTATGTTGCTGTGGTAGTTGGAGTAAAATTAGCTCCGTTTGCCACTCCACTTGTCCAAGTATAAGTACTCGCACCACTTGCTGTTAATGTTGTGGAATTTCCATTACAGATAACAGAATTACTAGTACTTGCAGTTACTGTCGGAATTGGATTTTCGGTAATAATTAGGGTATCACTGAATGAACAAACTTGTTGGTAAAAGATATCATCTAAAGCAAAATCGTTTCCACCACTAGCTGTATTTTGAT
>CANHPI010000278.1 GCA_947462425.1 Bacteroidota bacterium | reverse complement strand
GAAGATAGAATGAGTTATTGTAGGAAGTTTGAATTGTTTAAAACTGAATTATAATAATCTTTCCCACTACCAAAAGATGCGGTTTGGCGTAATAGTTGGTGAATTTCTTTGTTTAAACATTTTGCTATATTTGAAGTGTGTGTTTATAATGAACTTTTGTGTTAGAACGGCCGTTTTTCAAAATACTGCAAATCGTCAGGTAAAATGTAAACAATCAATTAAAATATGATTATGAAATATTTAATTACTACACTATTAATTTCATTTTTGACTGCATGTGGGGTACAGCAAAAATTAAGCGTTTCCTATAAACTAAGTCCTGGAATGACAAAATCTGAAGTTGAGATAATAATGGGCCCACCTGTGAAAAGCGATTTTAAGCAAAATGTTGAGGAGTGGCATTATTGTAAGACTGGTATGGGTTCAGACGAGTTATTGGCATTGTTTTTTTACGAAGGTAAATTGGTAGAGAAACTAAACTACACAGTGACTATTGCAGATACAAGAGGAATTTATGGTTCTTGTGAAAAATTTATAAAAATGGGTAACTATAGAGAACCAGAAAAGGTTATAGAACTAAGAATAAGATAAGTATTCGCTTTGAAAAACACTTGAGTTAGCACGATAATCACCATCACCAATAAAAAATGAAAACAAAAATTATATCACTGAAAAAAATAGCATCCTCTTGCTGTTTATTGATATTACTTGTTTTCAACAATAATTTATCCGCTCAAATTATATACACAGACATAAATGACGAAACGCCCAATGCTACTTATCCTTTAGATTTGAATAACGATAGTATTGTTGATTTCATCATTCAATTTGGTGGAAGTGGTAGTACGATTGGGGTAATTTGTTCCCCTCAAAATAACAATGCTTATGCAGGGAATTTTGTTGGTGACGTTCATTTACCATGGGCATTATCTGCATCGAATAATATCTGCGACACATTATCAACATGGTATGATGGGAATAACCCTGGTACAATGGGTATGGGTACAAGTATAGGTTATTGGCCTAGTGCAACAAATAAATATTTAGCCCTAAAACTTATGGTGGGATCAAACACATACTATGGCTGGGCACGCTTCGATTTATTAGCAATTTCTTCCTCCTTCACCATTAAAGATTACGCTTACGAGAGCACCTCAAATGCTTGCATCCAAGCGGGAAAAACCAACGTAGGGGGTAATGAAAATTCAGACAAGCAAATTGCCGTTTTTCCCAATCCTTTTATTTCTTCAACAACAATAAAGACAATTAACAATCTTAAAAATGCAACCCTGACGATTTACAATTCTTATGGAAAAGCATTAAAGCAAATGAAAAATATTTCTGGCAAGACCATTTCTTTATTACGTTATAATCTTCCAGGTGGAATTTATTTTATTAGGATTACAGAAGATAACAAAATGATTGCTGTAGAGAAATTAATAGTTAGAGATTGAGCATAGAATTATCGCGTAAGCAACATCGCTATGTTTACATTTAATTATTTTATAAAAGAAATAATATTGATTTATTAGAGCGAATTTTTTTTACAAAGATTCGAAAACGAAACTTCTAGTTGATATATCTAAAACCTCTTTTTACTTGGTCTGAGTTTTTAAGCAATTGAAGTACAAATAATTTATATTGCTACGAATTTTATTCTCGAAAACCATTGTACTCTATGAATCTTAAAAGGAAAACTATTTTACTGATCTTCTTACCTCTCGTTTCAGTCGGTTTATTATTTTTTTCTCCAAATAAAAGTTTGGTCGACAATCAAATTTTGTCATACACGGTTGATCCAAAAAAAAGCGATTTGAAGTTTTATTGGAAAAATGAAAATGGTGAAATTTTAAAAAGTATTCAAAATTTAAAATCTTTTGTTGAGGCTAAAAATTTGACGCTAACGTTTGCAACAAATGGAGGAATGTTTACCGATAAGTATGGTCCGGTAGGATTATTTATTCAAGATGGAAAAACCATCAAAAAAATCAACAAGTCTAACGGAGACGGAAATTTTAATTGGAAGCCCAATGGCGTTTTTTATATTACAAATGACAATACACCCGTTGTTTGTAAGACAGATGATTTTGTAAATAATGGTAAAATAAAATACGCTACCCAATCTGGTCCGATGTTGGTAATCGACAATAAAATTCATTCCGGATTTGAAAAATCAACATCCAAATACATTAGAAATGGTGTAGGTATTCTTCCAGATAATAAAGTGGTTTTTGCAATGTCGAAAACAGAAATTAGTTTTTATGATTTTGCAAAATATTTTCAAAGCTTAGGATGTAAAAACGCTTTATACTTTGATGGTTTTGTACCAAGGACATATTTACCAGAAAAAAATTGGATACAAACAGATGGAAATTTTGGGGTGATGATTGGTGTAACGAAACCGAAAAAGAAATGATAAACATATTTGTTCAATAAAACGAGTTAAATCGAGAAATAAATAGACCAACATGCTTAAAAAATTGGGCTTCCAAAAAACTTCTTCTATCTTTTTAAAAGTGTTCAAATTACCACCAAATTGATATAAAATTTATGAAAGAGCATTTAATTCCATTTAAAAATACAAGAACCAGTAAAATAGTTTTTTTATTAAGCATTATTGCATCTGGGTACTGGTGGTTGGGACATGGAATAAATATATATGGTTCTGCAATAGTTGGCGCCATCTTCGAAATGCTGTGGCTTCCTCTTATTGGGATGTTATTTTTGTTGCCAATATTTTCTCTGATTTTTTTGCTAAAAGAAAAGATTAATATTAGATCTCTTTATCTCTATTCATTACTCATAAATGTTGCAACCATTTGTTGTATGATTTTTAGTGAATAAAAATTAAAAGATTGATTACAAGAATTAAATATTTAAAATATAAACAAATAAAATCTCAACAAATAATATATATTCGTTTAGATAAAATTAGTATGTAAATTCTTTTAATTAGTTATAATTTATTTACATTTAATCTAACAATTATTTAATCAATTAAAAAGGAAAAATGATTAAAAAATCCTTTACGCTATTTGTTTCTGAACCGTTAAGACATTTATGGTCCGAAATATTTTCCTATTTTATTTTCATTTATAAATTTATAATTGATTATATTCTAATGAGGAATATCTCTAATGTATCAAAGGAAGACATTTTACAAGAGGCATTCAAATTTTTCAAACTTTTAATTTTTTTTATACTAATAAATATATCAATTAATGAGATTTTTCTTAACAAGGACTCAAATATGGCTCATGAATTTAAGTCTGAAATAGCATACCTCTCTTTTTTCTACATAAGCTTTTTAATCTATTATTACTTCTCGGCTTTATATATAAAAATAACGTCAAATATCATTCACCGCGTTTTAGTAATTCGAACTTGGTTAATGTTAATTTTTACTTTGACTTTATTTTATCAATTTTCAGGAGCATTAAACCCAAATAAACTGAACGAGAAAACTTTTTTGGATCTTTTAATAAATGATACATTAGCAGTTTATTCAATTTTTCTTGTAATTGAAGTATATCACATTTTTAAATTAATCAAAACAAATCAAATCAAGTGGTACGATTCTATATTTTATATTATTGTTTTCGCCTCTTTTTTAGTTTTTATAACAATTAAGTCAATGATAATTCAACAATTATTAAGTTAATCACTAGTAAGAATTTTAAAATAAAATATAATGAAATCAACATTTTTCGAATCTAATTCTTATTTCATAGATGAAAAGGTAAACGTAATGAAGTTCGAAAACTATTATCAAATATATAATGATCAAGGTGAAAATATAGGCAGTATTAAACAAAAGCTAAGTGTAGGTCAAAAAATACTTAGCTTATTAATCGGCAAACCAATGCTTCCCTTTTTGCTTGAGATAAAAAATTCTGATGATCAATTGGAAGCTTCGATTTCGCACGGTTGGACATTTTTTATGTCTAAAATTATTATAAAAAATGCTCAAGGAGATACTATAGGGAGCATAAAACAAAAGTTCAAATTTTTTAAACCAACTTTCAAAATTTTT
>CANHPI010000277.1 GCA_947462425.1 Bacteroidota bacterium | reverse complement strand
ATCCGATAGCCAGAGTAATTATGGTTTCTGGGCAAGATAATTTAGAAGTGGCTATTGAAACGATGCGCCAGGGTGCGGTTGATTATTTTATCAAAACTAACAAGACCGTGTTTCCTACGATTGTATGTTCGATTTTAAAATTAATCGACCTTGAAAAAATGCGGTACAATTAAGTTTGGGTTATGCTTGATTAATTATTTTTTCTCCAAACTGCCAATACACTTTTACCTAGGCTGTAATTAGTCAATCTATCAAACATACGAGATAGCGAAACCAATATTTTATCCCACATCCAAATTTGTCGGGAGGTAGGATATGATTGTCTTAATATCTTATTAAAAAACGAGCCAATCAATCCAAAAGAATCAAGGTAAATTAATTTCACGTTCGTTGCATTCTCAAACTTAAACTTTTCAAACATCGATTTATTATACCTACGAATATGACCAATTGCGCTATCAAAATGACTATATAAAAAATTATGAGCAGGTACTAAGACAATTAGTAATCCATCCTTTTTTAAAAATTTAATAGCCTTATTAAGCTCTTCACTGTCCTCTTTCAAATGTTCAATAACATCAATATATAATATTGTATCAAACTTATCACTAATTGATATATCATCAATTGTTCCAACTTTAACCGAGCAACATTTGCTAATTTGCTGTTGAGCGATTATAACATCAATATTAGAAGCTAAGTTAGAATCTGGCTCCAAACAAACCCACGAGTTAACATTCTTATTAAATAAAATTTTAGTTTTAGTTCCAATACCAGCACCGACTTCAAGCACATTGCCTTTAATGTGTTTCTGCAAATGGGATTTTAGATAATTGTTCCAATTATTAGCGCTTGCAAACAATTCTAACTCTTTCCCAACATAAACTAAATTACTTAACATTTTCGGCTATGTACTTTTTGTATTCATATGCAGGAATGAAACTTTGTTGCGTTCTATAATTCAGAACAGAAAAAACTAAAAACAACGATATTAAAAACGCTTGAATAATTACGATAGTCATACCTAAAACAACTGAGGAAGCCCAACCAGGAATAGCAAGATCTGTAAATAATCTTATTCCTGACACAATAAAAATTGCTGCTACGGCATTTGCAATAAGAATAATTGAAAACAATAAAATCCTGACAGCTAATACATCAGTAAATACTGAAATTGCACTTAACCCATGTATAACAAGATTAATAAAATTCATTTTTGACTTACCCTTATACCTTTTCCCTCTTGAAAGTGGAACCGTATTAAAAGGCATTTTCGAACGAACTATTCCAACCGAAAAATGATTCCAAAGTTCACTTACATAAATAAGATTATTTAAACGCTTAAATGGTATTGCACAAAAGTTCCCAAAATTAATTTGCTTCCCTGTAAGTAATTTAAATACGGCTTTATAGAAAAAATAAAATATTTGAAACCATATAGCTTCATATCTATTTGAGCGCTTTGCAAAAATAATTTTCCCGTCTTCTTTTATAGATGAATCTAAAAGTACTATTATATCTTCTGGCTTATCTTCTCCATCTGCATCAATAACTACAACATGTTCGCAGTTGTAATGTTCATTGATGTAACATAAGCCTAATACAATTGCACGTTGATGACCTACATTTTTAATTAAGTTCAAGATTAAAACTTCGTATGATATGCATTTAACAAAATTAGCAGGTGCCTCTTCTAAAGAAAAATCATTTACTAAAATAAACTTAGGATTAAATCTACCATCCTTTTTAAAATTAGCTTCGGCATTTCCCAAAAGAATTTGAGCTGACTCCCAGTCATTAAACACAGGCATAATTACAGCAACATCAATCATAATTTAAGTATAATTATTTTTAATTGAATAAATTAATTTATTCGCTTATAAATTACTCCATCATATGCTGTTTCTGCTAATGGGTAAATTTTAAATTCAGATAAGTACTTTAACAACATCGATCTCTTAGAATGATACTCTGCCACTTTAACCAATTTAGAATTTTTACTATATAAATCATAAAAATTGACCGAATATCCAGAGTTTAATCTATCTGATAATATCAGATAATCATAGTCAAAATTATTTCTTCTATATTCTTCAATTTTATAATAATCAAAAATTTGTAAATGGACATACTGATATTTACAATTATTACTCAATACGGCATAATAATATAATTCATCGCCAACAACTCTTGAATTAGGAGGTATGTTTTTTGAAACAAAAGAATTCACTTTCGAATAATCCTTTTGATTATAAGTTAATGACAAAACCGATACTTTTAATACAAAAATCAAGAAGTTAAAAATCAAAACAAATCCAACCATTGGTTTAAAAAAACGGATAAAACCCTTGTCGAAATTTTGTTGTAAAATCAATTCTAAAAACAAACAATACAATATTGGCAATACTAAAATTGAATATGGACCAACATCACCAACAAGTAAATGAAAACAGAAGAAATATGCAATATAAAAAACGACTGAGCTATTTTTAAAACAACTTCTGCTGAATACTACCAATAAAACAATAGTAAGTATTGTAACAAAAGTAATCAACTTTACTTCAAATGGAACATTAAAATTCCCGAAGACTAATTGCGGAAAATAACTATTGATTGATTTAATATATGCTAAATACTCATGATATCCTCCTAGTTTTGAATAAACCCAGAATGAGAATACAATAAAAACTATTGCACACCAGGATGTCGCCAAAATTGCAATTTGCTTTTTATGCTCTTTATTTGCTTTAATAAACTCAACTAAAAAATAGACAGCGAATGGAATTACAAAAATAGCCATTCTTAAAGAGGTTAGTAAACATAATGAATACAAAAGGGCGGAAATAATGAAATAACCTTTGTTTACTTTGCCGTCATTTTTGTTTGTAGACACAAGAAAAAATGATAAAAGATAAAAAGTCATTTGTATAGTATCAGCTCTGCCTCTATGAAATGCCATATTAATAAACGGATCTAAGCACAATGCTAAAAATATCACTACCGATAAAAATCTCAGATCAAACCTACCCTTTAAGTATTTGAAATAAATCAAGGCTAACATAATAAAACCAAACATTAGTCCTAATATACGTCCAGTAAAAATTGTATTTCCAAAAATTCCAATTACCACAGAATTCAACATAAAGAAAACAGGGCCATAAAAATAACATTGCTTTCCACCAATAAACAATGGATCTGCATTAGTAAAAAAAGTATGGTTTTTTAGATAATCTAGTGTAATGTCATTATAAAAAGTTTCATCCTGCCAAACTAACGGACTAATATTTAAAGTAGATAAATGATATATTATATAAACGAATAACCCAACAACCCAAAATAATGTATTACTTTTTATTTGCAACAATCTGTTCATTCAATTAGAATATTCACAAATATAATTAATTCTCAATAACTTTGAAGATTCACCCAGCCCACCCTTCTCTATCTAAACTTCTATACTGAATTGCTTCTGATACATGTTCGGTTTTAATGTGTTCGCTACCTTCTAAATCGGCAATGGTGCGCGATACTTTTAAAATACGATCGTAAGCACGCGCCGACAATCCGAGTTTATCCATCGCTATTTTTAGTAATTCGGCACTATCATTATTTAGTCTGCATATTTGTCGTAACATGCGTGATGACATTTGTGCATTGGCATACACTCCTATTTCATTTTTATAACGTTGCTCCTGAATTTCACGCGCAGCAATTACACGAGCTCGTATATTTTCACTCGCCTCTGCTACTCTGCTTTTTGAAAGTTCATTAAACGGAACAGGAATAACTTCTACATGCAAATCGATACGATCCAACAAAGGACCAGATAACCGATTTAAATATTTTTGTACGATACCTGGTGCGCAAACACATTCCTTTTCGGGATGGTTGTAGTAACCACATGGACAAGGATTCATACTTGAAACAAGCATAAAGCTCGCTGGATATTCTACAGAAAATTTAGCTCTCGATATCGCTACCTTTCTTTCTTCGAGTGGCTGACGCATTACTTCTAAAACAGTTCTTTTAAACTCAGGTAATTCATCTAAAAACAAAACACCATT
>CANHPI010000276.1 GCA_947462425.1 Bacteroidota bacterium | reverse complement strand
AACGGTCAAGGAACTGGGTACTGTAATGGCTTTACAATTTCCTATTCTAACAATAGCTTTAATGGAAGTGTATATCATTGGGATTTTGGCGACCCAAATACATTAGCAGACACATCAAATGTTTATAATCCAACATATACATTTCCTGCGCCTGGCGATTATACGGTAACGCTTTATGTTAATCCAAACACGTCTTGTGGTGACACTGCCATTGAGGTTTTTCACGTACATCCTTTGCTATCTCCAGATTATATTGCGCCAAATGCTCAGTGTTTAAATGGGAACAATTTTAATTTTAATGGCACAGGCTTGTTTCAAGGTAACGGCACGTTTAATTGGAACTTCGGGGTCAATGCCAATCCTCAAACTGCAAATACCTTAACCGTTAACAATGTATCCTTTAGCGCGCCAGGAATTTATCCTGTAACATTTATCGTAAATGAAAACGGCTGCTCAGCTTCTTCAACAAAAACCATTGAAGTATTTGAAAACCCAAATGCATCGATAGGTAACTTTCCTTCCATAGGTTGCGACCCATTAACTGTTAATTTTAATAATACAAGCACTGCTGGCACTCCTATGACTTATTTGTGGACATTTAGCGATGGCACAACTTCAAATCTTCAAAATCCTACTCATATTTTTTCTCCAGCAGGTATTTATAGTTTTTCATTAAGTGTTATGACTAACCAAAATTGCATTGATACAAGTCAGATTATAGTTGCAAATACAATTATTGTAAATCAAGCCCCCGTAGCTGCTTTTAATTATTTATCCGCCACCGGTTTATGTTTTAACTTAAATAACTTTTCGTATACAAGTTTAAGTTCGTTTCAAGGCACAACTGGAACACTCTTATGGGATTTTGGCACAAACGCATCTACTCAACAATCAACTAATCAATCTGTTTCAAATATATCATATAACGCTACTGGAATTTATCCTGTAACATTAATAGCAACTGAAAACGGCTGCAAGGATACCGTTATTCAAAACATTGAATTATATGAAAACCCACAAGTATCTATAAATCCGATTACTACGCTTGGATGTGATCCGCTTGAAGTACAATTTTCAAGTACAAGTTCATCTGCGTCCGCCATCAATTACCTTTGGAGCTTTAGCGACGGAGCAACATCTACAGAATCAAATCCTAAACATGTTTTTAGTCCGCCTGGTATTTACACATTTTCGCTTAGTATTTCAACCAATAGCCAGTGCGTTGATGTTACTCAGTTTTCAACAGTTTCTACTATTACTGTTAACCCATCGCCAATAGCTAACTTTACAGCTACTCCAATTGTCACAACTATTTTTGATCCTACTATTTTCTTCTATAACACTTCTAATTCTAATGATATAGTAAGTTGGAATTATAACTTTGATGATGGAATTACTTCTGCAGAAGTTAATCCAACCCATACCTATTTAACATGGGGTGATTATAATGTTACACAAACAGTAACAAATATTTATGCTTGCTCGCATTCTGTAAACCTGTTAGTTAAAATCATTCCTGAATTTAGATTTTGGATACCTAATGCTTTTACTCCAGGAAACAAAGACAATTTAAATGATGTTTTTAAACCGATTGTCATTGGAGTTGAGAATTATAGTTTTATGATATTTAATAGATGGGGAGAATTAATTTATAAAACAAATGATACTGAGTCTGGATGGAACGGAACATACAAAAACAAGCCTTGTACTGATGATGTTTATGTTTGGAAATGTGATTTTAAAAATATAGTTTCTCAAGAAGATGAGTTTCATGTAGGACATGTTACATTAGTTAGATAAAAGTTAATAAGCACTTGTTAATAATCATATTTACTTTTTATGTTTAATTATTAAAAATTACTTTCATTTGTTAGGTGAATCCACTAGTAACAAAAATAAGAGATAAACATGCCCTTTGGTACAAAGGAATAGTGTTTGTGTTTTGTGTTATACTGTGTACTTATCTTTTACCAAAACACCCCTTCGTTGAAATACCTCGCATAACTGTTGGTGCTATTTGGCTAAATGATGATTTAATTGCGCCTTTTGATTTCTTAATTAAAAAATCTAATAGTGAATTAACTTTAGAAAAAAAAGAGTCGACAAAAACAATAGCTTATTTTAAAAAAACACCAATTTCTCCAAGTGAGCTCCTATCAAATTTTACACAATTAAATTTAAAAGAAAAGGTAAATATTACAGCTTGTCTGGATAGCGTATATCGCATTGGTGTATATTTTTCTTCGCCACATATTTCTTTACCCGATTCGCTCATGTATGTTGTTAGTGACAATGAAGTTACCCTAACTCAAAAGGCAAAATTGTTTAGTAAAGAAAAAGTAAAATTGTTTCTTTTAAAAAACATGCATGATGAGTCATTAGTAAATATAATTGTATCAAAGCTATTACCAAATGTTATTTACGATGAGCTACTTTCAATCGAATTAGCTGCATATGAAAAGAAAACAGATAATGTTTACAAATCTAAAATTAAGAAAGGAGAAGTATTACTTCATAAAAATGAAATTATAACAGAAGAGCATAGTATTGTTTTAAACAGTTATAATGATGAGATAACCGAGCAAAAAAAACAAGCTCCATTATATTCTATAGTTGCCGGCCAACTTTTGGCATGTGTATTAGTTTTAGGAATTATGATGTTGTTTTTAGCCTTTTTCAGAAAAACAATTTTTAGTCAAAATTCTCAAGTCACATTTATATTTCTAATTATTACCCTTGTAGTTGTTATAACAAGCATAGTGGCCAAATATAACATTAACTATATATATGCAGTTCCATTTTGTTTAGTGCCAATATTAATTAGGGTGTTTTTTGACAGTAGAACTTCGCTATTTAATTTTTTAAATATCATTTTAATTTGTGCACTTTTTACTCCAGATAAATTTGAATTTGTGTTCATACAATTAATAGCTGGTATTGGCACTATATTTAGTGTGGCCGATATGGGTAAACGCTCCAAATTATTTATTTCAGCCTTACTTACTTTTGTGTTTTATATATTAACATATGCGGCTTATCATTTATTTAATAATACACCACAAGCCGTTGGGGATATTCAAAATTACATTCCGTTTTTAATAAGTAGTGTGTGCGTATTATTTTCGTTTCCTTTAATTTATCTATTTGAAAAATTATTTGGTTTTACTTCTGATTTTACTTTATTAGAACTATGCGATTTGAATTCACCATTATTAAGGCAATTATCACAAAAGATTCCAGGCACCTTTCAGCATTCTTTACAAGTTGCAAATTTGGCCGAAGAAGCCTGTTATAAAATTGGTGGCAATGCGCTATTGGTTAGAACGGGTGCTATGTACCACGATATTGGAAAAATGAACAACCCTCGCTTCTTCACAGAAAACCAAGTAGGAGAAGTAAGCCCACATGAAGATTTATCATCCGAAGAAAGTGCCCAAATTATTATTGATCATGTTATTAAAGGTGTTGAATTTGCAAAAGAAAATAAATTACCAGAAACGGTTATTGATTTTATTCGCACACATCACGGAACAACGACTACGCGTTATTTTTTACACAACTATAAAAAAGAGCACCTAGGAGAAATAATTAATGAAGATTTGTTTAGATATCCAGGCCCCATTCCTTTTAGTAAAGAAACAGCTATTTTAATGATGGCAGATGGTGTGGAAGCGTCATCCCGTAGTTTAAAAAAATATGATGCAATAGCTATTGATGAATTAGTTGACCGAATCATTAATCACCAAATTAATGAAAATCAATTTATAAATGCAGACATTACATTTAAAGATATTAATCAAATAAAAAAGATATTTAAAAAACGATTAATGAATATTTATCACGTAAGGATTGAATATCCTAGATAAATTTTTATTCAAAATTAGTATATTTTAAAGCCCTCAATAGCAAAAGTTGTTTAATAGTAGGCTTATTACTTTTTGTTTTTAATTGCCCACTCCTTAGCAAAGTAGGTTAAAATAACAGAAGCCCCAGCACGTTTTATACTTAATAAAATTTCATCGCGCACTCTGTCGCCATCAATCCAACCTTTAGCTGCTGCTGCTTT
>CANHPI010000275.1 GCA_947462425.1 Bacteroidota bacterium | reverse complement strand
TAATATGCATTTATTTAAATCATACTATGAAAAACAATAGTAAAACAATAAGTTGAATAATTCCAAACGACGAAAACTTCTCAAAAGTCGAAAAACGATTAAAATAAAATCAATTTATTAAAGCAAAAAGAATTCACTACTTCAATTTGTTTTCAGTTTTTTTTGAAAATAAGTTTGTAAAAGCTTATTAAATATCAAGGATAAAAAATCTTGATTATTAAGATGATTATTTGGGGGCTGTTGCCTTACTTTTGCCCAATAATCCTCACACCAATAATGAAGAATGTAATTTTAATTGCCTGGGTATTTTTTACCATTCAACTATCTGCCCAATTAACAGTGCCGCAATCAGGCGTAAATAATTACACAGTTTGCTCAGGTACTTTGTACGATTCGGGTGGAGAATTTGGGAACTACGGTAATAACTCAAATGGATATACGGTGCTTAATCCGAGTACCCCAAGAAACATGGTGCAAATCGGTGGTACGCTCAATGGGGAGAACTGCTGTGATTTCATGCAAATATTCAATGGTTTAGGATTGGGTGGGAATTTACTTTGGTCGGAAAACTCATAGATATTTTGCCGTGCACAGGCGCATACCCTTTTCGGGTTGCGCTTGAGCGCTGTTAACTGCTGGCGTTCATGTCCATAGTGTAAGTATGCCATTGATCTTGTTAATTCTTATTATCATTATATATGCTGTGCATTTTTAGCACTTAAAATATTTAGCATGGTTCTGGCTTATATTTTTCTAATTTCGTTTGAAAATCACAAAAGTTATTTTTCGATTTTTTTCGTCTCTTTCAAATGATTCTAACATTGTAAAGCGTTTATCCATTTTTAATCGCTCCAGGCTAACACCATCTTCCATTACACTAAACCAATCGTCCCAAATAATAATTGTTGAGTGTAAAACATTATCTGTAAATAAATACTTCATTTCTCTGTGAGTATGGGGATTGAAATAGTCATTGCCTAAGGCTAACGAAAGGTAAGGTTGTGAGAAGTAATAAGGAGTTTTAACATTAGTTGGCTTTATTTTTTTAAGAAATGTAAGCACTTCCTCATCTATTAGTTTGTTTTCTTGGATTACAAATAAATCTTTGTTAAATACTACACCTTCAGGGCGTTGACTAAATGGATAACAACAAACAACAATTACAATAATTAGCAGCGAAATGTTTTTTATTGATTTATTTTTAATCATAGAGGTAATGGCTTCAACCCCAATTAATGCTAGTAGCGCAATTACAGGTATTACTCCATTTAGAACACGAGGCAAGCCCATAGAGTTAAAAATTCCTAACCACCAAAAAATGCTATGGGCAAGGAAAAACACCACAAATGAACCTAAAACTAATATAGTTTTCTCATCTCTTAATGTTTTAAATTTACTTTTTAATAGGGAGAAAAGAAGAAACGTAATACCTATAAACAATAGCAAATAAATTGGTTTTTCAACTACATAGTTTAATCTATGAACAAAATCGAACAACTCGCCCTTACCGTAGGGGCTAACCATATTAGCATAAGGTATTTTATTGAAAACCCAAAGTAAATCCTGATGATAAAAAACACCAGCAAAAGTATACAATAATTGTCCAACTGCTAAAAGCGGGATTAGCTTGAGATTTTTACTTAGTAATAGCAAGAATCCAAAAACACCTATTATGAGTAATCCTTCGGAACGAATTAAAGGCAAAAAAGAAGTAACAATTAGAGCTAAAGTTTCCTTCGATTTGGTGTAAAAGTAAATACCTAGAATAAGAAATAAGGCAAATAAATACTCAGTTAAACCTGAAAAAATAAGTTTAAAATATAGAGGCGCAAAAAAGATAAAGACAAAAACCAGATAAGCATTTTTGATTTTGAGGTTAAGAGCAGTATAAAAGCTAAATAATGCAGTAAGAGCTGCACATAAACAGTTAAATACTATAATACCTTTAAAACCAAACTGAGCAAAAGGAGAAGAGAGTAATACAAAAACAGGTTTCGCCCAATGGTTAAAGAAAAAATGCGGATAGGTATAGGAGTAGTGTGAGTATAAGTAGTGAACGATACTATCGCCTGCATCACCAGTTGTATTGACGTTTAACCCAATGTAAAGAAGCAACAGAAAAACAATAAATGTTGCAATAAACTCTGTGTGTAATTTTAGTTTGGTCATTGCTGAGTTATATCAGTTTGGAGTTTATAAAATATAATTTAAAGGTTTGTACCAACTATTATATAAAAACATCCTCCCGGTTTGCATGTTTTTGATTATTGTCTATATATATATAATTTCTTTTCTCGTTGAAGTTTTATCAGTATTCATTGTTGTTCTTATTTTACGCAGGCGCATACCCTTTTGCGGGTTGCGCTTAAACGCTATTAGCAGCTGGGCTTATCGCTAGTTGATTTGTATTGTAAATACTTTTTGTGAAATCACAAGAACTAATAACAAAATATGTTTCTTATAAGAAACATATTTTATTTACAGCAAATGTACTAAGTGATTTTCATTTTTCATAGTTATTGATTTTTAAATCTCAGATTCTCAATTTCGCTTCTTACAATCGAATGGACAACCAAGACAAGAGAACGATTTATTATAGCATAGCCTTTCTTTATTTGCTTTAATCATCTTCTCTCCTCATCCAGAAGTTTGGGATTTGGTGAACGAGATGTTTTAATCAGCACGAATGTAACAAAAGTCGACAAAGTTTCAATTAAGCATTATACCCAAATTTTGGGTACGCGCTGTTATTTGCTGTTCGCATCTATCTGCTCTGGGTATTCCACACATTTTAAAGCAAAATAAGCCGAAGAGTTTCATCTGATTTTAGCAAAAAAAGCATTGATAACAGCCTGCACGCTGTTAAATGTAGGTTATTTAAACTCTTTCCATTGCAAATGCAAGTATTATTTCTTTTTACAGTGATGCTGCTTGAGTAAACAATACTTTATAGGTAAAAAGAAAATGAAATCGAAACAATATTTTAAAGCATAAACTAATCGAATTTTATTTGGAAAATTCTAGGAAAACTGATTTTCAAATGCTCTGGTTTCGATTTTGTGTAATGAACAAAAACGCATTTAAACTATGAGAAATAAAACAAACTGAAATATTCCATGATTTCTTTATGATTTTTACTGAGCAGCTCCATCTAAGGTTGGAAAATATTTTCCAGATAAAATTGGAATTAGGTTCAGTCCGGTTATTAATAAAAAAACACCTTTCTATCGATTTAAATTTATTGTTTTTCATTTGCATGTATCTGACACGGTCGTTGCCTATATAATGAAATATCATATCATCGCTGTAGTTTTTATTTGAAATGGGAATAACGGTTTTGCGTGTAAGCGATTTGTCATGTATTACTCCTGCGGCAAGGCAATATGGCTTAAACGCTATTAGCGTATGTTAGTTGTTTAAAAACTTAAAGGATGTGTTATAATCCAAAAACCAAACGTAAGAAGTTGCATCAATAAAATACCAATTATTAAGGGTAAACGATATCGGAAAGAATAGACAAATGAGCCAATCAATAAACTAAATGGAAATATTACTGAAATAAATCTAGGTTGAGAAATTGTGCTGCCTTCGTATAATGGAAATAGTATACTAAGTATTGACAAGATGAAAAAGCTGTACTGTTTCTTCACTAAAAACAGAATAGATAGTAATAAAAAAACGATGCTATAAATTGCATTATATTTTAAATAAATATGATCTCCTGATTCTGTAACACCTCTGATTAATGCATTGAAAGGATTTTGTGGATTACCTGCCCAATTATTTTCAGAGGCGATTTTAAATGCAAAAAAACTGCCAAACTTTATTTTAAGAAGAATTAAATAAGATGTAAGTGAAATAATCATTGGAATGAAAATGTAATATCTGGAAATTACAAACCAATTTTTTACACTATCTCTATTGTAGAAAATAATTAATGGTATTATATAAATAACGCCATTAATTCTTGTTAAAACTAACAGCGAACTTGCAATCATAAATAGAATATTGTTTGAAGTCAATATAGAATAAAAGCACAATACACTAAACAACACAAAGAATGACTCTGTATAT
>CANHPI010000274.1 GCA_947462425.1 Bacteroidota bacterium | reverse complement strand
TAGAGCCGATTTTATTTATGAAAATTTAATGATTCAAAATAATGTGATTCATAATTCACATTTAAACGGAGTAAAAAAACTACTATTTTTAGGAAGTTCATGTATTTATCCTAAGTTAGCACCTCAACCATTAAAGGAAGAATATTTACTAACTGGGCTCTTAGAAGAAACAAATGAGCCTTATGCTATTGCTAAAATAGCAGGGATAAAAATGTGTGAGAGCTATAAGCGTCAATACGGTTGCAATTTTATTTCGGTAATGCCAACAAATATGTATGGGCCAAACGATAGTTATAATTTAAACAACTCGCATGTACTTCCGGCATTAATTAGAAAGTTTCATGATGCAAAGGAAAATAATTCACCATCCGTTGAAATGTGGGGTACAGGATCGCCAATGCGAGAATTTTTGCACGCAGATGATTTGGGAGATGCTTGCGTTTTTTTAATGAACAATTATGACGGCGAACAATTTGTAAATATTGGTTCGGGAAAAGATTTAACGATAAAAGATTTGGCGCTTTTAATAAAAGACATTGTTGGATACGCGGGAGAAATAGTTCATGATTTATCAAAACCAGATGGAACGCCTCGTAAATTAATGGATGTATCTTATTTACATTCTTTAGGTTGGAAACACAAGATAGAATTGCCAGAAGGTATTAAACAAGTTTACGAAGATTTTAAGAATAAAGAAGGAGTTAAAGCTTGGTAAGATTAGAGATGAGTTATGAGGTATTAGATATGCGATTTTCATCTAAGAGATTTTTACTTCTTATGTCTTTTATCTTATGTCTTATGTCTAGCTCTTTAAAAGCTCAGTTCTATAATTTACCAAACGACTATTTTTTTAATACATTTTCTAAACGACAATTAGCAAGGTTAGATACCGAACAAATACATACTAGCATTCAACCATACATTCCTTATTTTAATAAAAAATATGAATTTGTTGGCGATACTCACCGACTATTTAAATACATATCTGATGATCCATTTTTGGATAAAGTTTTTTTTGACCATTTAATTCATATAAAATCAAAAACCGGAAAATACGAATTTAAGGTGGATCCTTTATTAAATATTGAATTAGGGAAAGCGGAATATGATACAACAAAATCGCAACGTATTTCAACAAATACCCGCGGTTTTATTGCAAGTGGAAGTATAGGTAAAAATTTTTATTTTGAAACGCTATTTTCCGAAAACCAAAGTAAGTTTCCTATTTATATTTCTAATTTTAATAATCAAACCAAGATTGTTCCTGGCCAAGGTCGTTATAAAGTGTTTAAAATAACCGGCTATGATTATGCGTTTTCCTCAGGATTTATTTCCTATCAGCCAATTAAAAAATTAAATATTCAAGTAGGGCATGGGAAACAAAAAATCGGAAATGGTTACCGCTCCTTATTACTGAGTGACAATGCGTTTAATTATCCTTATATAAGAATTACCTCCGAATGGTTAAAAGGTAAACTACAATACACTAATATATATGCTGTATTAATGAATTTAACTACTGGAGGAGCTATCACACCAAAAAACACTGAACCCTTATTTCAAAAAAAGGCGGTGTCTTTTCAATACTTAAGTTATAATATAAATAAACGGATTAATGTTGGGTTATTTCAAGGTATGATATGGAATGCGGCTGATAGTATGAACAGGCATCAATTAGATTGGCAATATTTTAATCCAGTTATTTTTTCCAATCTGGGATTTTATGGTTTAAATAATAAAAACAATATTGTTGTTGGCGCAACCGCAAATGTAAAAATCACAAATAAAATATCGGTTTACGGTCAATTTATGGGCGATGATTTTAGTAATACATTTACATTAGGAAACAGTTTTGGATACCAATTAGGGGCTAACTATTTTGATGCGTTTAATGTTAAAAATTTAATGATCCAGGCTGAATATAATGATGTTTCCGAAGCTTCTTATAAAAGTCCGTTTGGCACATTTAGCAACCAAAGTTTCTCTCATTATAATCAAAACTTAGCCTACACGATGGGTTATGGTAAAGAATTGGTATTATTGGGCGACTATAAATACCACCGAGCGTTTTTAAATGCTAAATTAAATTTGCAGTGGTTAACATTAAATAAGTTTTCGTTTTATAACAACTCTATTACAAAAGTTCAAATTGGTTACACGATTAATACAGCTTATAATTTTAATGTATCTTTAGGGTATAATTATAGATTTCAAGATTTTTTAGGATTTAATGAATCAAACAACAAAACAACATTTTACACTATTAGTTTAAAGTCAAATTTATATAACACTTATTACGATTTTTAAATAATAAAACATGACTATATTAATTTTAGTTTTTATTACTGCATTTGTAGTTGTATTATATTCTACTCCGGCACTTATTAAAGTAGCTGTTTTAAAGCGTTTAATAGATTCGCCATCAGAAGATAGAAAGATTCATAAAAGGGCTATTCCAACCATTGGAGGTATTATTATTTATGCGGCTACATTATTTTCTTTTTCATTGTGGTATAATATTGATGATTTGCACGAATACGATCAAATATACGAGTCAGTTAAAGAATTTAAAATATTGGTTGCAACAAGTTTAGTTTTATTTTTTGTTGGTCTAAAAGATGATATTATTGGAACATCACCCGTGAAAAAATTATTTGCAAATATTTTGGTTGGACTTATATTAGTTTTGATTGGGGATATTAGAATCACCGGGTTACATGGTGTTTTTGGTGTAGAGGAAATTCCTCAGTGGGGAAGTATTTTCTTATCACTATTTACCTATATTGTTGTTGTAAATGCTATGAACTTAATAGATGGTATTGATGGATTAGCTGCTGGCGTTGGCTTTATAGCTTCTTCTGTTTTTGGCACATGGTTTATTTTTGCAAATGAATATACATTAGCATCCTTATCTTTTTCTTTATCCGGTGCTTTATTAGGGTTTTTAATTTTTAATTTTTCTCCTGCAAAAATATTTATGGGCGATAGCGGCTCTTTAATAATTGGAATGTTTATTTGTGTATTAAGTGTTAAATTAATAGAATACCCAGTAAGTCGTGTCAATGATTTTTGGGTACATATTTCTAATCCAATTTTTGTAATTGCTGCATTATCTTACCCATTAATTGACACTTTACGAATATTTATTTTACGAGCAACAAAGGGGCAATCGCCATTTGCTGCAGACAGAAACCATTTACACCATCGTTTGCTAGACTGTGGTTATTCTCATGCCAAAACAGTTATTATAATTTATATATTTAGTATAGTTACAGTTGCTGTTTCATTATTAAGTTATTTTTTAAACCCTAGCTTATCACTGTTTGCTGTTTTAGGATGCAGTGTAATATTTATTTTACTGGTACATTACTGTTATAAATCTTCGCAAAGAAAAAAAACAACCATCGAGTAAATTTGAAATGGGTTAAGAAAATACGTTTAGCTTTTTTATTTCGTGATTTAATTACTTCACTATGTTTTGTTGTTACCTCTGTTTTTTCGCAAAACAATCCACAAGCGCAAAATAGTTTTATTAATCAAGATGTTCAACAAACTATTGATTTATTAGACGTGAAAAATCCAAGTGTCGAATTTCATTCATCTTTCAAGCCATACATATCCTCAACTTTACAAAATTTTTCAGATACTTCTATAGGCTTTTTACATTACCCTATCAAAAACTTTTTTTTGAGTAAAACATTTAACGAAGGACCAAATAAAATAAATCAGTTTAATTTACAGACACTTCCAATAATTGATTTACAAGCAGGTTTCGATGCATTATCTTCTAAATTTGTAACAGAAACTTTTGGTGGAGCTCACACGAAATTAAACATTAATAATAATTTCACCTTTGCTCTAACAGCAATTGGAGGTAAGGTTAGCTATCCAGGTTTTATAGATACAACTATTCAAACTACAGCGTTGATTCCTGGCCTTGGGAGAGCCTTTAAAAATAAAGATGGTAGTTATAGTTTTTCTAATTTAACGGGTTATATTTCGTATAGTCCAAATAAAACTTTTAATTTTCAATTAGGAAAAGACAAGCATTTTATTGGAGATGGTTATCGTTCATTGTTATTA
>CANHPI010000273.1 GCA_947462425.1 Bacteroidota bacterium | reverse complement strand
ATTGAGCCACACAAAACTATATGACTAAGATCTAAATGATTAAACCAAACTGATAGTGCTAATTTAAATAGGTGCACTAATACAGCGAGAACAGTTACTCCTACTCCTATTAACACGTATTTACTTAATTCGGATTTTGTTTTTTTATAGTGGATACCTTCTAATACACAAACAATCAATAACAAACTCATAGCTGCATGAATTTCTACAACCAGAAATGAAAATATAGTATACGTTAAAACAATAGCGCCAGCTATTTGAATATAATTTAAAATCAATAAAGGTTTAAATAGCGATTGTTTAATTGAAGGTTTAGCATGATAAATAGCGGCTGTTTGGGCAAAAGCAACACCTAATACATTGGCTTCCCAGCCATAAATTTTTGCTTTAAATCCAAAGTAGTACAAAAAACCGTGACCAATAAATGCTGCAATAAAAGCTGATAAACCTATGGCTAAAAAAAACCAACGGTATAAATTTGGACCAATAAATTGCTTTTGCTCTTTTGTATTTAAAAATGCAAATAAACATATTCCAACAAATAGCAGATTTGTAGCAGCTGTAATCGGTTCATCTATTCTTAAACCGCCAATGTATATGGTTGGATTTTGAAAGGGTGTCATTGCTTATTTAATTTAATATCTCTTTGGTCAATTTATAAGGTATGTAGAATCGCTCTATATAAACCTAAATCATCAAACGAATAAGGTTTAGAAATTTGCTCGGACTTAACTTTTGCTTTTAATAATGATTTTTCTGTTGCTTCGCCCATTGCAATAACTTTTTGATGTGGATGAATTTTATTTTTTTCTAAATAAGATTCCGCATTACTTGGACTTGTAAATACCAATATATCAGTTGTTTCAGGCACTTCGTGAGGTACTTTTAAAGCAGCGTAAATTGGTAAATCAATTACGTTTTGTTGTTTTGGAAACTGCCATTGTATCGTTCTCATGCTTTCACGAGCCACCGGAAAAACTACTTTTCCTAATCCAACACGAGCCGAAAATTGTTTTCCAACTAATTTAGTATCGGTACTTTGACCAATAAAATCGGCGCGTAAACCTAATTCGCGAATGGCTTGCGAGGTTGACTTTCCAATGCATCCAATTTTAGTATTACCAATATCCGGTTTTTGCATAAAGAAAAACTCAACGGCATGTTTACTACTAAAAAACAACCAATCACTTTTAGGTAAATCCTTAATCGTTAGTTTTTTTAAATCAATTAAACTTTTGCTTTCAATAGTAAAACCAATATTAGATAACCATCTATTCAAATTATTGCTTTCATGCGGATCTCTTGAAATAAAAATAGATTTGGCATTAATGCGATGAATATGTTCTACTATTTTTTCGGGTAACTCCTCTGTGTTAGTTGTTTCGTAGTATAAATGTTTTGCCTGCGTATTCCAGGCATCAGCCACAGAAACCCACACTTTAAATAGTTTTCGGTCTTGGTCGTTTAGTTCAGTATCGCAAAAAACACCTAGTGGCAACTGGCAACCGCCATCCAACAAATTTAACACTCTGCGCTCAATGTTAATGTTAATCATCACATCATAGTCGCAAACAGTATCAAAAACATCACTTAATTTATAATCATCTTCGCGTATTTGCCAAGCCAAAACGCCTTGTGCTGGCGCAGGAATAAATTCACTTGGTTCTAATTGTTCAACTGTAAAATCAGATAAATCTAAATCCAAGCGCTCTAATCCAGCGGCTGCTAAAATAATAGCATCGTATTGCCCTTCTCTTAATTTATTAATGCGGGTTGGAACATTACCGCGCAAATCTGCTATTTCTACATCTGGTCTAAATGCTAATAATTGTGATTTTCTTCTGGCAGAAGAAGTTCCAACTTTTGCTCCTTTTTTTAAATTAAATTTTTGTTTATCATCTTCGGCTTCATCTCGCATAATTAACCAATCAGCAGGATTTTCGCGAGAAGATACGCCGGCAATCATCAATCCATCTGGATTTTCTGTTGGTAAATCTTTGTGCGAATGAACAGCTACATCAATTGTTTTTGCTAATAAAGCCTCTTCTAATTCTTTTGTAAAAAAACCTTTCCCTTCTAATTTATCAAAACTAGTATTCCATTGTTGTGACGTATCTCCTTTGGTTTCAATAATTTTTATTTCAACCTCATGTCCTTTTTTTTCTAATAAGTCTTTTGTGAAATTAGCTTGCCAAAGTGCTAAATCGCTACCGCGTGTGCCAATAATTATCATAAGTATTTGTAATAAAATTAGAGGCTACAAGATAACCTATTTTTTTGTGAGTACGAGCGGGGTCCAGAATTTTTTTGAAGTCTTTTTAAAACAGAAAACTAAATATCTTCTTCTAAAAAAACTTTTTTAGCGGTTTTAATGGCTAAAGCATTATACTTTTTTTCCATATAACTTAATACTTTTTCTAAAACTTCTTTTCCTTGAGAATCTAAGGTATTCATTTCTTTAGCGAACACTTCGTTTAGGGCAGTTTCCTTAATGTATTTAATTTGTTTAGGAATTTCTCCAAAAGCTAATTCTATTTTTCGTTCTTGAAAAAGTTGCTTAAACTCTTCTACCTTTGAACTGATAATAGTTTTACAAGCATCTATTTCTCCTTCACGTTTCAATAAATTTTCGGCGGCTTGTTTTTTTAATGATTCAATATCGATATAAAATACATCATTTAATTCAACTACACTTTTATCTATATCAGCAGGAATAGATAAATCAATAATAACTTTTTTAGAAGTATCATTGCCAAGTAATGAGGTGTATATGTCATTTGTAATTACGGCCCCTTGTGCTGCAGTACAAGTAATTAATACATCAAACCCTTCTTTAAAATCTTTAATATGTGCCAGCTCACGAGCTTTGCCGTTTAATTCTTTTGCCAACATTTCAGCATTAGCCAAGGTTCTGTTAAACACCGTAAGATTTGCATACTGGTGTTTTTTTAAATACTTTGCCATATTGGCATTAGTTTCACCAGCGCCAACAAATATAATACGGGCATTATTTTTAATTCCTAAACTTCTTAATTGACGATAAGCCAACGATACAATTGAAACGGGGTTTTTTGCAATATCAGTTTCTGTATAAACTTTTTTGGCTGTTTCAATGGTTTGTTTAATTGCTAAGCGAATAGTATCGCCTGTTAAACCTAACAAATTACAAAATTCATAAGATTTTCTAACCTGAGTTATAATTTCTCTTTCGCCAACCACTAATGAATCTAAAGAGGCAGACACTTCAAATAAATGCGTTAAGGCGGTATCTCCTTCGTAAAAAACTGTTTTTTCAATTAAAGAAACCAAATCTTCAGTTGTTAATCTTGAATTAACGGAATAAAATAAATCAGATAAAAATTCAGAAGATATTTCTCGATCTGTGTTAACTACAAATTCTACACGGTTACACGTACTTAAAAACATTAATTCTTTTAACTCCATTCTGATTTTTAATCCACCTAAATAATCTTGTTGATGGTTTTCATCTAAATGTAATTTCCCAATCAGCTCTAACGGAGCTAATTTATGCGTTAGGGAAATTATTTTAAAAGAGTTCATTTTCAGCTACAAAGGTCGTTAACTCTACCTTTTCATGTGTCATAGAATTGTCATAAGGAAAAATTTATAATGAGTCTAAATAAGAATTTGACCGATTTGTGCTTGTATTTGCCCAGTCTTTTATGTTACTTAGTTATAAATTTTAGGGTTATGAAAACAATCACATCATTTGAACAGTATAAAACTGAATACCAAAAATCAATAGAAGATCCGGAAACATTTTGGACAGATATTGCGAATGATTTTTTATGGAAACAAAAATGGACTAAAACGTTGGAATGGAATTTTGATAGTCCAGAAGTAAAATGGTTTATTGATGGCAAGTTTAATATTACCGAAAATGCCATTGATAGACATCTTGCAACCAAAGGTGACAAAACAGCTTTTATATGGGAGGCAAATAATGAGAACCATTTAACAAGAAAAATAACGTATCAAAATTTACATGATGAAGTTTGTAAAATTGCTAATACATTAAAATCCTTAGGAATTAATAAAGGAGATAGAGTTTGCATTTATATGCCAATGATTCCCGAAGCT